>NZ_JBYCLG010000355.1:0-4241 GCF_057473785.1 Mycobacterium sp. TH-M103 | reverse complement strand
CCTCGGTCAGCGCCTCCAGCGCGAACTTCGTCGACGAGTAGTAGGCGTTGGGCGGGTTGGCCACCAGGCCGGTCATCGACGAGATGTTGACGATGTGACCCGAGCCGCGGGCGCGCATCGCCGGCAACACCGCCTTGATCATGTCGACGGCGCCGAAGTAGTTGACGTCAAACAACTTCCGGACCTCGACGTCCTCGCCTTCCTCGACCGCGGATAGGTAGCCGTGACCGGCGTTGTTGACCAGGACGTCGATCCCGCCGAACGCCTCGCCGGCCGCGGTCACCGCCGCCGCGATCTGGGTCGGGTCGGTCACGTCGAGGGCGAGGGCCAACGCCCGGTCGCCGAACTCGTCGACGAGATCGGCCACCGACTCGGCCCGGCGCGCGGTCACCGCCACGCTGTGGCCCTCGGCGAGAGCGGCGCGGGCGATCTCGCGCCCGAAGCCGGTGGAGCACCCGGTGATCAGCCAGCGCGCCATCTCTAGGCCGTCCCTTCCGGTAGGCGACGCAAATACGCCGCGCGCCGCTCGGCGAGCTGGGCCGCCCGCTGCTGCGGGCTCACCCGCGCCAGGTGCGGCACTTCGGAGTCGAGCCGGTCGAGCTTGACGACCCTGCCGCGCGCGCCCAGGGTCTCTCGCGGACCGGCCTCGCCGAACTCGGCCATCCGCAGCGTCAGGATGCCCTCGCGCAGCCCGTCGGAGTCGATCCAGTTCGCGACGCCGGGATCGGACGGCGCGATCACGTAGGTGTAGGTGCCGTCCTCGTTGGTCACCGACTGCGCCTTGTTCAGGCTGCCGGTGCGGTCCACGATGTCCAGGGTGGTGCCCCAGATGTTGCTCAGCGGCACGGTGAAGTACTCGGCGCCACCGTCATCGAGGTCGACGACGAAGGCCTCGTCCTCGGCGAGGTCGAAGCGTCCCATCACATACACCTGGTTGCGCATCGCGCCGACCTTGTCGGCCGACCAGGCCAGGTCGAAATGGTTGGGCGGCATCTTGTACACGCCGTGGCTGAGTTTCCCGGTGAAGTCGGCGAAGTAGGCCATCATCGCCGCGGTCGCCTCGGCCTGCTCGTCGAGCGTGCGCGCCGCCGCGCCCGGTGGGCCGCCGAGCCGTTCGACGCTGAGATGGTTCGGGTCATCGCGGCCCCAGTCCAGCAGCACGTCGCGGATGTAGAACTCATGTGCCGCAGGCGAAGTCTGCACATGGTTGGGGCGCCCGCCGGCGGGTTCCGCGTCGACGGTGATGGTGAAGCTGCCGTCGGAGTCCACCGCCATGGTCCGGCCGTTGAGCACGTTCAGGGTGCCCATGCGGGCATCCCAGAGCGTGAAGTAGTTCTCCGTCATGCGGTGCTCACCGACCCGGCCGCGGATCTCGTAGCGCTCGTCCCCGGAGATCGGGATCACCCGGTACACGCTGTCGGGATTGTCGATGCCCCAACGGGATCCGGGGATACGGCGGCCGTTCACGGGGTGGGCCAGCCGGGTGATGCAGCTGACCTTGGGCCGCAACTTGTCCTGGTTGGACGACCACACCGCCGCCGAGAACATCACCTCGGCGAAGGAGTCGTCGAACCGCGCCCGCATGGCGGCCGACGCCTTGGCCCGTCCCAGCCAGGTCTCGGCAACGGTGCGGTAGGCCGCCTTGACTTCTGCGTGCTCGATCAGCTCCAGCGCCGCCAGTTCCTGTTCGTGCTGAGATGTTGTCGCGATCGGGTCATCGGGCATGCACCGCTCCTCACTGGTACCGAAACCGCTTGTTGTACAACGTGAAACGCTCGTCGACCTGCTCTGGCCGCAGGCCGTAGTCCGCCAGGTCGTAGGGCGGTCGCGGCGCCTCGCGGGGACGCTCGGCCAGCCAGCGCCGCATCGCGGTCTCCGCCGCGGCGGTCAACGGCAACCCGACGTCGTCGTAGACGCGGGCGACCTGGCCGATCGGGTCGGCCACGGCGTCGTCGAACGCGATGTCGGTGACGCGCGCGGCGTCGTCGGTCCACCCGTCGCGGACCGCCATCGCACGGTCGTTGGTCCAGCCCATGCGCTGCAACCACTCCGCGCCCACCCGGTGGGGGTCGACGGTGTCGGCGTGCATCGCGTGCAGGGTCGCGTTCAGGCCGGCCCCCGACGCGATCGTGGTGCGCGGGTCGCGGTGCATGTGCACGATGTGCAGATCCGGGAATCGGGCGCGCAGCAGGTCCAGGTAGCCCAGATGCGCCGGCGACTTGAGCACCCAGCGCTCCCCGGCCGTCCCGGCCCGGCGCTTCTGCCACTGCAGGAACTGCAGCATCCGGTACAGGTAGTCGTAGGCGGGCGTGAAATCCTGCTCGTCGATCCAGGACCGGTAGGCCGGAAGGTGCGCACCGGATTCGGGCACGTGCGACAGGAAAGCGTCAGCCAGGAAGACGATCTCCTCCTCGGCCTCCCGGGCGTACATCGGGTGGATGGCGAACAGTTCCGGCGCCAGTTCCCGGGACTTGGCCTCCCGGGCTTCGGCCACCGCGATGCGGGGATCGACACCGGAGAACCGGTCGTCGAGACGCGGCGCGACCTCCACGACCTCCCAGCCTTGGGCGCAGTGGAAACGCGGGTCGGCGGCCAGCAGTCGCTGCAGCAGGGTGGTGCCGCTGCGCATCATGCCCACCACGACGACGGGCGCGACCACCCGCTCGTCGAGGATCTCGGGGTGGCGGCGGAGCCATTCCAGGGCACGCAACCGCATGCGCAGGCTGTGCACGATGCCCGACCGCAGGATGTGGGCCCCGACGGCGTTGAGGTCGGCATGGGCGTAGTCGGCCAGCAGCACGCCCAGCGGGCGTTCGAAATCCCCCGGCCCCCAGTCGGTCAGGGCCTCCTTGCGCTGCGCGTCGGCCAGCACGCCGGCGGCATCGAAGGCGTCCGGGTGGGGCACGGGCTCAGAACTTCAGGTGCCGGCTGACGTCGCCGACCTGGTCGACGAACATCGTGCGGGTGTCGAACCACCACGCCCCGTCGACCCGGTGAAAGGTGTCCTTGTAATGCCCGGTCACGATCACCTGCAGCGGCAGCTCGGGAGTGGCCTGGGTGACGCAGTAGTAGGACGTGCTGCGGGCGGTCCCGCCGGCCTCGTCGATGTGTAGTTGCACGTTGCTGGTGTTGTGTTTGGTCTTGGGGGTGCCGTCCTCGTAGATGCGGGTGGCCATCTCGTACATCTTCCGCACGCCGGCCGATCCGGTGAACACCGTCTCGGGCGGGCCGTTCTCGACTCCGCAGATGCGGCCGTGGGCGAAAAGGCCCGCGACGGCGTCGAGGTCACCGGCGTCGATAAGTTCGGCGTAGCGGTAGATCAGGTTGGTGATCTCAATGGCGCTGTCATTCACTCGGGCTCGCTCCTGCCTGGTGACCGTCGCAGACCATCGTGGCAGAGCCGGCCTTACTTTCATAGAACCAACCATTACTCTGATCGCGTGGCAGCACCGTGGACGCCGGGCCGGCTCGGCGACCTGACCGGCAAGCGGGTGATCGTGACCGGCGCGACCAACGGCGTCGGCCTGGGCACGACGCGCGCCCTGGCCAGGGCCGGCGCCCACGTGATCCTGGCTGTGCGCAACACCGAACTCGGCGACGTCGACATCCTGGTCAACAACGCCGGCACCCTGACCGACCACCGCACCGAGACCGCCGACGGATTCGAGACGACGCTGGCCACCAACCTGCTCGGACCGTTCGCCCTGACCAACCTGCTGCTGCCGCGGGTGCGCTCGCAGATCATCAACGTCGGCTCCGACGCGCACTGCATCAGCGAACCCCTGCCGCCGGGCAACTACGTCGGGGTCAGCGGCCGGTTCGGACTGCGCGGCGGCCCCGTCCTGATCGGCCGCACGGAGCTGGCGTGCGACTACGACACGGCCGCCCGCCTGGTGGCGTTCGCCGAAAAGGCAACCAGCACAACGATGGAGATCTAGCCATGGGTGAACCCGAGCGGGAACTCGCGAACACCGTCGCCGTCGTCACCGGCGCGGGGCGCGGCCAGGGACGCAGCCACGCCGTGGCGCTGGCCGGGCAGGGCGCCGACATCATCGCCGTGGACCTGTGCGCCGACATCGACGCGATCCCCTACCCGCTGGCCACCAAAGCCGACCTCGACGAGACCGTGCGACTGGTCCGGGCCGCGGGCGGCAGGGCGGTGCCCGTCGTCGCCGACGTCCGCGACCTCGAACAGCTGGAGGCCGGGGTGCGCGCCGGCGTCGACGAACTCGGCGAGATCG
>NZ_JBYCLG010000354.1:0-4028 GCF_057473785.1 Mycobacterium sp. TH-M103 | reverse complement strand
CGGACAACCCCTACGGATTATCCCTGCGGCACAGAACCATTCCGCTGCGCACCGAACACGAGGGCAGGCAGGACTACTGCTGGGAGACCCAGCGGGTGTGGCGGGTGGTCAACGACAACGTCACCAACGGCCTGGGCGCCCACCCCTCCTACAAGCTCGTGCCGGGCGGGGCGATCCCGTCCATGTTCGATTGGGACTCGCCGGTCCTGCAGCGCGCCGGAGTCATCGGCCACACCGTGTGGGTCACGCCGAACCGTCCCGATGAGCGCTGGCCGGCAGGCGAGTTCGTGAACCAGAGTGGGCCCGGTCTCGGCCTGCCCCGCTGGACCGCGGCCGACCGCCCCATCCAGAACACCGACGTGGTGCTCTGGTACACCTTCGGGATCCACCACATCACCCGTGCGGAAGACTGGCCGATCATGCCGGTCGACACGGTGTCGTTCTGGCTCAAGCCCGTCGGGTTCTTCAATCGCACGCCGGCGTTGGACGTCGCGCCCACCCCGGCAACCGACTGCCACCACGACGGCGGGGACGCCCGACACCGCAAAACATGGAGGTGACGCACATGTCGGAGAAGAAGCTCTTCCACAACATCATCGGTGGTGAGGTCCGGGCTCCGGCCGACGGGAGGCTGATGGACATCGTCAACCCCGCCACGGGGGAAACCTATGCCGCGGCGCCGAATTCGTCGGCCGACGACGTCGACCGGGCGTTCAGGTCGGCGGCACGGGCATTCGAGTCGTGGCGCTGGAGCACCCCCGGGGACCGGCAGCGGGCGCTGCTGGAACTCGCCGATACCATCGAGGAGAACGCCGAGGACCTCGTGGCGGTCGAAAGCGAGAACACCGGCAAGCCGATCGGGTTGACGACCTCGGAGGAGATTCCGCAGGTGCTCGACCACCTGCGGTTTTTCGCGGGCGCCGCGCGTGTCCTCGAAGGCCGTGCCCAGGCCGAGTACATGCCGGGGTACACCTCGTCGGTGCGCCGCGAACCCGTCGGCCCGGTCGCGCAGGTGGCGCCGTGGAACTACCCGATGTTGATGTTGGTGTGGAAGTTCGCGCCCGCGCTGGCCGCCGGCTGCACGACGGTGCTCAAACCGTCGGACACCACGCCGGCGTCGGCGTTCTGGATCGTGGAGAAGATGCAGGAGATCTTTCCACCCGGGGTCTGCAACCTGGTCTGCGGCGACCGCGACACCGGTGCGGAACTCGTCGCGCACCCGGTGCCGCAGATGGTGTCGATCACCGGATCCGTCGGGGCCGGGATGGCGGTGGCGGCCAGCGCGGCCAAGGACCTCAAACGCGCGCATCTGGAGCTCGGCGGCAATGCACCGGTGGTCGTCTTCGATGACGCCGACATCGCGGCCACCGTGCGCGGCCTCACCGAGGCGGGCTATTTCAACGCCGGGCAGGATTGCACCGCGGCCACGCGCATGATCATCGGCGACGGCATCTACGACGAGTTCCTGGCGGCCATGTCGGACGCGGTGGGCGAGATCAAGACCGGCTACGACCCGGCCGACGAGGACATCCTGTACGGCCCGATCAACAACGCAAACCAGCTCGAGAAGGTCTCCGGCCTGGTCTCGGGCGCGCCGGCGCATGCCCGGCTGCTCACCGGCGGCCGCCGCAAGGACGGCGCCGGCTTCTTCTACGAACCCACCCTGATCGCCGACTTGCACCAGGACGACGAGCTGGTCGCGACCGAGATCTTCGGACCGGTCATGACCGCGCAGCGGTTCGGCGACGAACGGCAGGCCGTCGCCATGGCCAACGGCACCGAATACGGGCTCGCGTCATCGGTGTGGACCCGCAACGCCGACACCGCGGCGCGGATGGCGGCGCAGCTGGACTTCGGCTGCGTGTGGATCAACGCCCACATCCCGCTGGTGGCCGAGATGCCGCACGGCGGCTTCAAGCACTCCGGGTACGGCAAGGACCTGTCCCTGTACGGGCTGGAGGATTACACCCGCATCAAGCACGTGATGCACCATCACGGGTTCACGGGCTGAGCCGGGGATCCGCGGGACGAAACATCACCAGGATCAGCCCGGCCGCGAACACCACCGCGGTCGCCCACGGGAAGCGCCCGTCCGGAGCGAAGCCGTCGGCGGCCAGGTACTCGAGGCTGTAGACGGCCATCGCGGCGCCGGCCAACGTGACCGCCTCGCCCCAGCGGTGGGGGAGCCGGACCCCGAAAGTGGGCAACGGGGCACCGAAAATGCGCCGCTGCCAACCCAACACGACCATCTCCGCGCCGGTCATTACCGTCAGGACGACGACCCACTCGAGTCGGGCCAGCCACCACGCCGCCGATCCCTCGACCGGTTGGGGCAACAGTCCGGCCGGGTAGGCGACGACCGCGACGATCACGGCCGGGATCATGTGCCACAGGTAGAGCGCCATCACGTTGGTGTTGGCGACCGACAGCGCGCGCCGCACCCAGCCGGCGCGTAGCGCCCGGCTGACCGCAGGGGCGAGCGCGATCGCCAGCCCGGCCTCGGTGCACCCGAACGCCAGCATCGCCGCGTTCGGCGGCGTCGTGTTCTCGATGGCCTGGCCGGGAACGCCGATCATGCTCACCGGATATCCGCCCCGCCAGATCAGCAGCGCCAGCGCGACCGCCGACCCGGCCGCCAGCAGCAGCGGCCTGAGCCCGCCCAGCAGGCCACCGTGCCACGCGATTCCGAGCTGATAGAGCAGCCCCCAGCAGAACACGTAGTTCAGCCATCCGAGGTAGGGGACATGGCCGTGCACCGACGCGGCGTCCACTGCGATGACTCCGATCGCCAGCGCCGCCGCAACCCCGAGACCCCAACGTCCCTGCGTGGCAACCGCGATGGGCGTCAGCGACACCACAATCAGGTAGATGGCGAGAAACCACAGGTGCATGGCCGCCGCCCAGCCCGCGTAATCGAGCAGGGAGCCCGACACGCCGAGGAACTCCGCGACGGCCACGGCGACCCACACCGGCGCGACGTACGCCGCCGTCGGCCCGAGAACGCGGGCCAGCCGATGCCGGGTCCACGCGTGGCGGGAGAAGTCGTCGCCGGCGCGCCGACGCGTCCAGGAGATCCCACCGGCGTAGCCGGCGACCAGGAAGAACACCGGAACGGCCTGGAAGATCCAGGTCAACCACTGGGTCCACGGCAGATCGAGCAGCGGATTCTGCCGACCGAATTGCCCGCCGTGGTACGTCACCGAACCGGCCAGCCAATGTCCCAGCACGATCAGCACCACACCGGAGACCCGGTAGAAGTCGACGGCGAGATTGCGCGCCTGCCGCGTGGTGGTGGCGCCGTCCATCAGTTCGCCGAAAGGTCCATGCGGTGCACGCGGGCCACGGTACCCGCGCCGTGCCCCGAAGTCGCCCACGGCACAATGACTCCATCAGAGAAGATGACTCGACGAGACAAGGGCGGGTTTCATGAAGCAGGCCCACCTCGGCCGCCTCGATGTCGGACGCGTCGGCCTGGGCGCGATGGGCATGTCCGTGGCCTACGCCGGCGCGGGCGGCGACGACGCGGAGTCCGTCCGCACCATCCACCGCGCCATCGACCTCGGCGTCACGCTCATCGACACCGCCGAGGTGTACGGCCCCTACGTCAACGAAGAGCTCGTCGCGCGCGCCCTGCGGGGCCGGCGGGATCGGGTCGTGCTGGCGACCAAGTTCGGCCTGCTGTCCCACACCGGTCGGCACGGCCTGGACAGCAGCCCTGCCAATGTCCGCATCGCCGTGGACGGTTCGCTCAAGCGGCTGGGGACCGACCACATCGACCTCTGTTATCAACACCGGCTGGACCGCGGCACCCCGATCGAGGAGACGATGGGGGCGTTGTCCGAGCTGGTGGCCGCCGGCAAGATCCGGCACATCGGCCTGTCCGAGGTCGGGATGAACACGATCCGCCGCGCGCACGCCGTGCACCCCGTCACGGCCGTGCAATCGGAGTACTCGATCTGGACCCGCGACCCCGAGGACGGGGTACTGGCCGTGCTGCGTGAACTCGGGATCGGCTTCGTCGCCTACTC
>NZ_JBYCLG010000353.1:0-22598 GCF_057473785.1 Mycobacterium sp. TH-M103 | reverse complement strand
CGGCGTGGTGCTGACCAAGCTCGACGGCGACGCCCGCGGTGGCGCCGCGTTGTCGGTCCGCGAGGTGACCGGGGTGCCGATCCTGTTCGCCTCCACTGGGGAGAAGCTCGAGGACTTCGACGTCTTCCACCCCGACCGGATGGCCAGCCGCATCCTGGGCATGGGCGACGTGCTGAGCCTGATCGAACAGGCCGAGCAGGTCTTCGACGCCGAGCAGGCCGAGGCGGCCGCCGCCAAGATCGGCACCGGCGAGCTGACCCTCGAGGACTTCCTGGAACAGATGCTGGCCATCCGCAAGATGGGGCCGATCGGCAACCTGCTGGGCATGCTGCCGGGCGCCGGCCAGATGAAGGACGCCCTGGCCGCCGTCGACGACACGCAACTCGACCGGCTGCAGGCCATCATCCGCGGGATGACGCCGCAGGAGCGCGCGGACCCGAAGATCATCAACGCGTCCCGGCGGCTGCGCATCGCCAACGGCTCGGGTGTGACGGTCGCCGAGGTCAACCAGCTGGTCGACCGCTTCTTCGAGGCTCGCAAGATGATGTCGTCGATGCTCGGCGGCATGGGCATCCCCGGCATGGGCCGCAAGTCCGCGACGCGAAAGAGCAAACAGGCCAAGGGCAAGGCCGGCAAGAAGGGCAAGAAGGGGGCGCGCGGCCCCACGCCGCCCAAGGCGAAGAGCCCGTTCGGGGCGGGCATGCCGGGAATGCCGGCGGGATTTCCGGATCTGTCGCAGATGCCCGACGGCCTCAACGAGCTCCCGCCCGGACTGGCCGATTTCGACCTGTCCAAGCTGAAGTTCCCGGGCAACCCAGGAAGGAAGTAGCCGTCTCGTGCGCCTGCACGTGCGGGGCCGGGGGCTGCCCGATGAGGCCGAGGTCGAACTGTGGGTCGTCGACGGCCGCATCAGCACCGAACCGGCCGCCGGGGCCGACACCTTTTTTGACGGCGGCTGGATCCTGCCCGGCCTGGTGGACGCGCACTGCCACGTCGGGCTCGGCAAGCACGGCGAGATCGAACTCGACGAGGCGATCGCCCAGGCCGAGACCGAACGCGACGCCGGGGCGCTGCTGTTGCGCGACTGCGGCTCGCCGACCGACACCCGCACCCTCGACGACCGCGCCGACCTGCCCCGCATCATCCGGGCCGGCAGGCACCTGGCCCGGCCCAAGCGTTATATCGCCGGCTTCGCCGTCGAGCTCGAGGACGAGTCGCAGCTGCCGGCGGCCGTCGCCGAGGAGGCCGCCCGCGGCGACGGCTGGATCAAGCTGGTCGGCGACTGGATCGACCGCGGCGTCGGCGACCTCGCGCCGCTGTGGTCCGAGGACGTGCTGCGGGCCGCGATCGACGCCGCGCACGCCCACGGCGCCCGCGTCACCGCCCACGTCTTCAGCGAGGACGCGCTGCCGGGCCTGATCAACGCCGGCATCGACTGCATCGAGCACGGCACCGGCCTCACCGACGACAACATCGCCCTGATGCTCGAGCACGGCACGGCGCTGGTGCCCACGCTGATCAACCTCGAGAACTTCCCCGGGATCGCCGATGCCGCGACGCGGTATCCGACCTACGCCGCGCACATGCGCGACCTTTATGCCCGCGGCTACGAGCGGATCGCGGCCGCGCGGGAGGCGGGGGTGCCGGTGTATGCCGGCACCGACGCGGGCAGCATGGTCGCCCACGGCCGCATCGGCGACGAGGTCGAGGCCCTCACGCGCATCGGCATGAGCCCGACCGAGGCGCTGGGCGCGGCGTGCTGGGACGCCCGCCGCTGGCTGGGCAGGCCCGGCCTCGAGCACGGGGCGCCGGCCGACCTGCTGTGCTACTCGCGCGACCCTCGGCTAGGGCCCGATGTACTCGCTGCGCCGGACCTTGTGATACTGCGCGGCAACGCGTTTCGTGCCGGGGTCGCCGCGGAGGCCGGGCGCGCGTCGCGTCCGGCGAGGGAATAGGATCTGACGATGGCGTTGCCCAGCGGCGCGACATTCGCCGGATACATCGTGGCTCGGAGGCTGGGCTCCGGAGCGACCGGCACGGTGTATCTGGCCCAGGATCCTCGATCGTCGCGTTGGCAGGCGCTCAAGGTGCTGTCGCCGGCGCTGTCGGGCGACGGCGAACTGCGCCGCCGGTTTCACGCCGAGACCCCGATCGCCGCGAGCCTCTATCACCCGCACATCGTGCGCGTGAACGACCGTGGCGAGTTCGAGGGACAGCTCTGGGTCGCCATGGACTACGTCGACGGCGTCAACGCCGCGCAGCTGATGGCCGGCCGGTTTCCCGCGGTGTCGCCGGTCGGCGAGGCGCTCGCGGTGGTCAACGCCCTCGCCGAGGCGCT
Organism: Mycobacterium sp. TH-M103; assembly: GCF_057473785.1. Classification (NCBI taxonomy): domain Bacteria; kingdom Bacillati; phylum Actinomycetota; class Actinomycetes; order Mycobacteriales; family Mycobacteriaceae; genus Mycobacterium; species Mycobacterium sp. TH-M103. The sequence continues at coordinate 20,260 of NZ_JBYCLG010000353.1, read as the reverse complement.
CGACTACGCGCACCAGCGCGGCCTGCTGCACCGCAACGTCAAGCCGGCCAACGTCTTCCTGACCGGCCGGGACGAGGGCGAGCCCGGGATCCTGTTGTCCGACTTCGGCGTCGCTGTGCCGATCGGGGAGCCCGCCAGGACGGCGGCCTACGGGTCGCCCGAGCAGTTGACGGGCTCCGACATCGACGGGCGCGCCGACCAGTACGCGCTGGCGGCCACCGCGTTTCACCTGCTGACCGGTGCGCCGCTGGCGGCCGGCTCGCCGCCGCGGCTCAGCGAGCAGCGCCCGGAGCTGGCCCGCCTCGACGAGGTGTTCGCCAGGGCGCTCGCCCCGCGGGCCGCCGACCGGTTCGCGCGGTGCGCCGACTTCGCCGTCGCGGCCAACGCGCAAGCGGGCCTCGCACCCGGCGACCGCGGTCCGGAAGCGGTCCTGGTCGCCGACTATCCCGCCTATGCCTGGCCCGAGTCCGACGACGCACACGGCGGCGCGCGGCCGGCGGCAGGGGCGTGGGGCGGGCGACCGGCCGGTCCCTCCGGCGCGGCCGCACCGGCCGCACCGCCCGCGCGTCCCCCGCGGGCGGTGCCGGCCAGGCGCGGCTTACGCAAGGCCGCAGTGCGGGTCGTGGCGGTGGCGCTGGTCGCCGGACTGGTCGCGCTGGGTCTCGTGATCGGGCGCAGGACCCAACCGGCCCCGGGTCAGGGCGCCGGCCGTACAGCGCCGCCGTCGGCCTCGGCCGGCGGGACCCGTGCCACCTCGCCGCCCGCCGTCCCGGTTCCGCTGGACGGCACGTACAGCATCGACGTCGAACGCACGAAGCAGACCTACAACTACGCCGCCGACCCGCAACCCCCGGACGTGACCACCTGGTGGGCATTCCGCTCGTCGTGCGCGCCGCAGTCCTGCACCGCGGCCGCCACCCGGCTGGACGACACCGGTCACCTGCGCGAGGTGTCACCCGGTGCGCCGCTGTTCCTGGCGTACGGGGACGGTCGATGGCAGTCCTTGCCGGTCGACATCCGGTTCCCGTGCATCGGATCGGACGGATTACGCCAGAAGCAGACCGCGACGTTGGTGTTGACGCTGCAACCGCGGGCGCACGGCGACTTCGCCGGTGAAGAGACCCTCACCGTGCAGACCAACGAATGCGGCCAGCGCTCGGCGGTCATCCGCATCCCCGCGGTGGCCAGCCCGCACGGCGGGGTGCCGCCGGGGGTGACGGTGCCCGACCCGACCGCCGGGCCGGCCGGCCCCGAAGGGATGGCGCCGGCGCCCGTCGGGCCGGGCGCGGTGCCGTCGGGCAAGCCCCATCCCTGAGCCGGCCCATCCGCGAGGCGTGCGGCGGGTACCGTTCGAGCCGCCAAAAAGATTGTGAGTGCTTGCTATCTATGCTAGGTTCGGTGGCACCCTTACGAAATTTGGAGGCCCCGGTGACCTACGACGTGATCATCCGCGACGGCCTGTGGTTCGACGGCACCGGCAGGCCGCCGCGAACCCGCACGCTCGGGATTCGCGACGGCCTGGTGGTCGCCGTGGTCGGCCCCGCCGACGGCCCGCTCGACGAGACCGGCTGCCCCGAGGTGATCGACGCGGCGGGCAAGTGGGTCGTACCCGGCTTCATCGACGTGCACACCCACTACGACGCCGAGGTGCTGCTGGACCCCGGCCTGCCCGAGTCGGTGCGCCACGGTGTGACCACTGTGTTGCTGGGCAACTGCTCGTTGTCGACGGTGTACGCCGACTCCGAGGACGCCGCCGACCTGTTCAGCCGCGTCGAGGCGGTGCCGCGCGAGTACGTCCACGGCGCCCTGGCGTCCCGGCGGACCTGGTCGACGGCCGCCGAATACGTCGAGGCGATCGACGCCCTGCCGCTCGGGCCCAACGTCGGCTCCCTGCTCGGGCATTCGGACCTGCGGGCCGCGGTGCTCGGACTCGACCGCGCCACCGACGCCGGCGCGCAGCCCACCGCGGCCGAACTCGAGAAGATGGCGGCGTTGCTCGACGACGCGCTGGACGCCGGAATGCTCGGCATGTCGGGGATGGACGCCGCGATCGACAAGCTCGACGGCGACCGGTTCCGGTCGCGCGCGCTGCCGTCGACCTTCGCGACCTGGCGGGAACGGCGCAAGCTGATCGACGTGCTGCGCCGGCGCGGGCGGATGCTGCAGAGCGCCCCCGACATCAAAAACCCGGCGTCGGGGCTGCTGTTCTTCCTGGCGAGCAGCCGGATCTTCGGCCGCGGCAGGGGAGTCCGGATGAGCATGCTGGTGTCGGCCGACGCCAAGTCGATGCCGCTGGCCGCGCACACCTTCGGTCTGGGCACCCGGATACTGAACAAGCTACTGGGCTCTGACGTGCGGTTCCAGCATCTGCCCGTCCCGTTCGAGCTGTACTCGGACGGGATCGACCTGCCGGTGTTCGAGGAGTTCGGTGCCGGGACCGCGGCCCTGCACCTGCGCGACCAGTTGCAGCGCAACGAACTGCTGGCCGACCAGTCTTATCGCCGCCGGTTCCGGCGCGAGTTCGACCGGCGCAAGCTCGGGCCGTCGTTGTGGCACCGCGACTTCCACGACGCGGTGATCGTCGAGTGCCCCGACCGCTCGTTGATCGGCAAGAGCTTCGGGGCCATCGCCGACGAACGCGGGCTGCACCCGCTCGATGCCTTCCTCGACGTGCTCGTCGACAACGGCGAGCGCAACGTCCGCTGGACCACCACCGTCGCCAACCACCGGCCCCGACAGCTCGACAAGCTCGCCGCCGAGCCCAGCCTGCACATGGGCTTCTCCGACGCCGGCGCACACCTGCGCAACATGGCCTTCTACAACTTCGCCCTGCGGCTGCTCAAGCGCACTCGGGACGCCGAACGCGCGGGCGCGCCGTTTTTGTCCGTCCAGGGCGCGGTGCACCGCCTGACCGGCGAGCTGGCGGACTGGTTCGGCATCGACGCCGGCACGCTGCGCGAAGGCGACCGCGCCGACTTCGTGGTGATCGACCCCGCCGGCCTGGACGAGTCGGTCGACGCCTACCACGAGGAGGCGGTGCCCCACTACGGCGGCCTGCGGCGCATGGTCAACCGCAACGACGGCGCCGTGGTCGCGACGGGCGTGGGTGGCGCCGTCGTCTTCCGGGCAGGCCGGTTCAGGGACGGCTACGGCCGGACCGTCAGGTCGGGCCGCTACCTGCGGGCGGGCGCGCGGCGCGGGTCCCCGGCCGTGAGCGCCTGACGTGGCCCGCACCCAGCAGCAGCGCCGCGAGGAGACCGTCGCGCGACTCCTCGAGGCGAGCATCGCCACCATCGTCGAGGTGGGCTATGCCCGCGCGTCGGCGGCGGTGATCACCAAACGCGCCGGGGTGTCCGTCGGGGCCCTGTTCCGCCACTTCGAGACGATGGGCGACTTCATGGCCGCCACGGCGTCCGAGGTGCTGCGCCGCCAGCTGGAAACCTTCACCAAGCGCGTCGCCGAAATCCCCGCCGACCGGCCCGCGCTGGAAGCGGCGCTGACGATCCTGCGGGACCTCACCGCCAGCCCCACCAACGCGGTGCTCTACGAGCTGTTGGTCGCCGCCCGCACCGACGAAAAGCTCCGGGAGACGCTGCAACACGAGCTCGGCCAGTACCGGGCCAAGATTCACGACGCCGCCCGGGCGCTGCCCGGCGCCGAGAGCTTCCCGCAGGACACGTTCCCGGTCGTGGTGGCGCTGATGACCAACGTGTTCGACGGGGCCACCGTGGTCGAGGGGGTGCTGCCGCAGCCGGACATCGCGGAGCGCCGGGTCGCGGTCCTCGCGGCCCTGCTCACCGCGGCGCTGCCCGGCCAGTAAGCACGCGGTGGCTACAGCGAGCCGATGCCCGTCTCCGGGTTCAGCGCGAAACCCCAATCCAGCAGGTTGGCGGCCTGATCCCAATACGTCGGGCCGCCCTCGTGGACCAGCCCGTACATCATCGCGATCACCAGCCGCCGCCCGCCGCGGGCGGCGGCGCCGACGAACGTCTTGCGGGCCGCGTTGGTGAAGCCCGTCTTGCCACCGATCGCGCCGGGGTAGCGCTGCAGCAGCTCGTCGCGGTTGACGATCGGTCGCTCGCCGTGATCGCCGGGGAACATCGCCGACGGTTCGGCGGTGATCTGCGCGAACACCGGGTTGGCCAGGGCGGCGCGGAAGATGACGGCCAGGTCGTGCGCGGTGGTCGCGCCGGACCCGCCGGGCCCGTCCAGGCCGGACGGCGTCGACGCGTGCGTGCTCGTCGCCCCCAGGGAGGCGGCCTTGGCGTTCATCGCGGCGACGGTTGCGTCGGCGCCGCCCATCAGGTGCGCCAGCGTGTTGGCCGCATCGTTGCCCGACACCAGCAGGATGGCGTCCAGCAGCTGGCGTGCGGTGTAGCTGCGGCCCGGTTTGATGCCCACACAGCTGCATTCGACGTCGGCGTCGGCGGCGTCGGCGACCACGGTCGAGTCCAGGCTCACCTGGTCGAGCGCCACCAGCGCCAACAGCACCTTGATGGTGCTCGCGGGTGGGTGTTGCACATCCTGGTCGCGGCCGGCGAGCACCTCACCGCTGTCGAGGTCGGCCACGATCCAGGTCTGGGCCGGGCCGTCGGGGATCGGCACCGAGCCGACCGGCTGCATGCTGTCGGCGCGGGCCGCCGGGGCGCCGACCGCATCGACCCCGCCGGCACCGATCACGAGCGCCGCGGCGAGTGCGGCGATGAGCTTCCGCATGGCCGCAGAGTCTAACTTCCGGCTCGTCGGGCGCCCACGTTCAGTACTGTGCGATGCATGCTGAGCCTGGCCGAGATCTCCGACCGCCTCGAGATCCAACAGCTTCTGGTGGACTACTCCACCGCCATCGACAACCGGCGCTTCGACGACCTGGACCGGGTTTTCACCCCGGACGCCTACATCGACTACCGGGCGCTCGGCGGGATCGACGGCCGCTTCCCCGAGGTGAAGAAGTGGCTCTCGGAGGTGCTGCCGAACTTCCCGGTGTACGCGCACATGCTCGGCAACTTCTCGGTCCGCATCGACGGTGACACCGCTTCGTCGCGGGTGATCTGCTTCAACCCGATGGTGCTGGGCGGCGAGAGCGACCAGGTGCTGTTCTGCGGGCTCTGGTACGACGACGAGTTCGCCCGCACCCCTGACGGCTGGCGGATGAGCCGCCGCGTCGAGACGAAGGTCTTTCAGAAAGTCATGTGAGCCGGTCAGGCGGATTTCCGGTGGCGGCTCCCGCTCTGGCACAATGGGCGGCTGTCCCTCGTGCGACCCACCTCGATTCGGTGCTCGGGCGCGGGTCGCACACGCGAGGCAAAACCGGATCGGGGCATTCCGCCCCGATCGCCGAATTGCAGCGTGACACACACAGGAGCGCGTAACACATGGCTGTCAAGATCAAGCTCACCCGGCTTGGAAAGATCCGCAACCCCCAGTACCGCATCGCCGTCGCCGACGCCCGCACGCGGCGCGACGGCCGTTCGATCGAGGTCATCGGCCGCTACCACCCGAAGGAGGAGCCGAGCCTGATCGAGATCGACTCCGAGCGCGCGCAGTACTGGCTGTCGGTCGGCGCCCAGCCCACCGAGCCGGTCCTCAAGCTGCTCAAGATCACCGGCGACTGGCAGAAGTTCAAGGGCCTCCCGGGCGCCGAGGGCACCCTGAAGGTCAAGCCACCCAAGCCCAGCAAGCTGGAGCTGTTCAACGCCGCGCTGGCCGAGGCCGAGGGCGGCCCGACCACCGAGGCCGCCAAGCCCAAGAAGAAGGCCCCCGCCAAGACGGCGGCCAAGGCCGAGGCCGCCGCAGAGACGCCTGCCGAGGCGCCTGCCGAAGGCGAGCAGCCCGAGCCGGCCTCGCCCGCCGCGGAAAGCTGACCGGCGTGGGCACCGTCGTCGTCGACGCAGTCGAGCACCTGGTCCGCGGGATCGTCGACAACCCGGACGACGTCCGGGTGGACATGGTGACCAGCCGGCGCGGGCGCACCGTCGAGGTCCACGTCCACCCCGACGACCTGGGCAAGGTGATCGGTCGCGGCGGTCGCACCGCGACCGCGCTGCGCACGCTGGTCGCCGGCATCGGCGGTCGCGGCATCCGCGTCGACGTCGTGGACACCGACCAGTAGCAGCGCGCATGGAACTCCGTTGGAGTTGACCGTCGGGCGCGTGGTCAAGGCGCACGGCATCGGCGGCGAGGTGGTCGTCGAGGTCCGCACCGACGACCCCGCCGCCCGGTTCGCCCCGGGCACCGCGTTGCGCGCCAGAGACGCCCGCGGCGGCGCACCGGAGCGCAGCTACGTCGTGGACAGCGCGCGCGAGCACGGCGGGCGGCTGCTGGTGCGGCTGGCCGGCGTCGCCGACCGGGACGCCGCCGAGGCGCTGCGCGGCAGCTTGTTCGTCGTCGACTCCGCCGATCTGCCGCCGATCGACCCGGTCGACGAACCGGACACCTACTACGACCACCAGCTCGAAGGCCTGCGCGTGCGCACCACGACGGGTGCCCACGTCGGCGTCGTCGTCGAGGTGCTGCACACCGCGGCCGGTGAGTTGCTCGCGGTGCGCCCGCCCGACGGCGGGGAGGTGCTGGTGCCGTTCGTCGGCGCGATCGTCACGTCGGTGTCGTTGCCGGACGGCGTCGTCGAGATCGATCCGCCCGAGGGTCTTTTAGATCTGGCATGAGAATCGACGTCGTCACGATCTTCCCGGCCTACCTGGACCCGCTGCGGCAGTCGTTGCCGGGCAAGGCGATCGAGTCGGGTGTGGTGGACCTGCGCGTACACGACCTGCGGCGCTGGACGCACGACGTGCACCGCTCGGTCGACGACGCGCCCTACGGCGGGGGCCCCGGGATGGTGATGCGGGCTCCGGTGTGGGGAGAGGCGCTGGACGAGATCTGTTCCGGCGAGACGCTGTTGGTGGTGCCCACGCCCGCCGGTGCGCTGTTCACCCAGGCCACCGCCCAGCGCTGGAGCGCCGAGGCGCACCTGGCGTTCGCCTGCGGCCGCTACGAGGGCATCGACCAGCGGGTCGTCGAGGACGCCGCCCGCCGCATGCGGGTCGCGGAGGTCTCGATCGGCGACTACGTGCTGCCGGGCGGGGAGTCGGCGGCGGTCGTGATCATCGAGGCGGTGCTGCGGTTGCTACCCGGCGTCCTGGGCAACCCCGACTCGCACCGGGACGATTCGCACTCGCCCGGCCTGGACCGGCTGCTGGAGGGTCCCAGCTACACCCGCCCACCCAGCTGGCGGGGGCTCGACGTCCCCGAGGTGCTGCTGTCCGGGGACCACGCCCGGGTGGCCGCCTGGCGCCGGGGGGTCTCCCTGCGCCGGACCCGCGAACGCCGCCCGGACCTGTGCCCGCCGGGCGACTAGTCGAGTGCGGGGCCGATCCGGCCGTCGGGGAACATCGTCCTGACCGCCCGGGTTATCGTCTCGCGGGCGGTCGCGTCGTCGGAGGGCTGCAGCGACTGCACCACCATGATGTAGCGGTGGTCGGGGCCGACGAGCCCGGTCGACAGGTGCATCCAGTCGGCGCCGATGCAGCACATCCAGCCCTGCTTGACCGCCACCGGCTCGGCGTAGAGGCCATCGGGGATGCCGAACCGCTGCGGGTAGCCGTCTACGCCGTTGGGCGTGGAGCGGCCCAGGTCGTCGACGATCATCTTCGCCCGCTCGGCGGGCAGCCCGCCGGAGCCGTCGAGCAGCTTTTGGTAGTAGCGGATCAGGTCGGTCACCGAACTGATCGTGTTCCACCAGCGGCCGTCGGGTGGCGGCGTGGTCGAGCCCAGCCCGTACCGGGCCGCCACCTCGGTGATGATGGCGTTGCCGCCGTCCTGACCCCAGAACCGCTCGGCCGCCCCGTCGTCGGAGGACTGCAGCATCAGGTCCACGGCCTGGCGGTCGTCGGGGGCCAGCGCGGTCCTGCCCGAGGCCTCCTGCAACAGCAGGTCGTCGGCGATGAAGAGCTTGGCCACCGACGCCGTCCCGGGGATCTGGCCGTTGCCGTTGGAGACGAGGCGGTTGGTGACGCGGTCCAGGACCGCGACCGACAGCGCGGCGCCCGCGGCGGCGGCCTCGTCGGTCGCCTGCTGCATCCGCGCCTGCAGCAGGCCGAACTCGGCGGTGGGCAGCGCCCGCTCGGGTGGGTGCGGCGCGCCGGTCCCCGCGAACAGATCGGCCAGCTGCTGCGGCGACGGGGGCGCCACCGGGTTGGACGCGGGGGCGAGCGCGGCGTCGTACACCTTCGCCTGCACCTGTGTGCGCAGCTGGGTCAGGCAGGCCGTCGCGATCACCAACGTCGCCGCCGCGAGGGCGGCCGGCAGCGTCAGGGATCGTCGTCGCATGCCGTCATATCTACCACTGACCTGCGCTGTTGGCTCGCGGTACGGCGCGGTGATTCCCTGTGATTTTCACTGCATGGCAGGTGTCTGGCACAATTGACCAGTTGTCTCCAGCGGTCGCCGGCCGGCCGGGCCGCTTCCCGCCTGCTGCGAGACGAATTGGAACGCTCGAACCCATCGGCTCGGTGACCGCTTGGCGCCCGCGTGCGGGCGGCCGGGAGCCGCGACTGCAAGGAAGTGTCTTTCGCATGAACAGGCTGGACTTCGTCGACCAGGCGTCGCTACGCGACGACATCCCGGCCTTCGGTCCGGGCGACACCATCAACGTGCACGTCAAGGTCATCGAAGGCGCCAAGGAGCGTATCCAGGTGTTCAAGGGCGTGGTCATCCGCCGGCAGGGCGGGGGCGTCAGCGAGACCTTCACCGTGCGCAAGGAAAGCTACGGCGTCGGCGTCGAGCGCACGTTTCCGGTGCACTCACCGACCATCGACCACATCGAGGTGGTGACCCGGGGCGATGTCCGCCGCGCCAAGCTGTACTACTTGCGTGAGCTCCGCGGCAAGAAGGCCAAGATCAAGGAGAAGCGCTGACGGCGCACCGGCCCGGCGGTTCACCAGGGCGCCAACCGACCTGGCTACGCTGGTCTCGTGACCGATAGCACGGACTCATCCGAGCCCCGGCCCGACGCCGGTCCCTCAGAGCCGAAGGTTTCCACGTGCGACCCCGGCGCGGCCGACGACGCGGCCGCCGCGGAGGGCGAAGCCCCGGAGGTGCCAGAGCCCAAGCGCACCAAGCGGTCCGCCCTGCGCGAGTTCGCGATTCTCGCGGTCATCGCTGTGGTGCTCTACTACGTCATGCTGACGTTCGTGGCGCGGCCCTACCTGATTCCGTCGGAGTCGATGGAGCCCACCCTGCACGGATGCCCCGGCTGTGTCGGCGACCGGATCATGGTGGACAAGGTGACCTACGACTTCGCCGCCCCACGACCCGGCGACGTCGTCGTCTTCAAAGGACCGCCGGCGTGGAACGTCGGGTACAAGTCGATCCGATCCAACAACACCGCGCTGCGCTGGGCCCAGAACGCGCTGTCCTTCGTCGGCTTCGTGCCCCCCGACGAGAACGACTTGGTCAAGCGGGTGATCGCGGTCGGCGGGCAGACGGTGCAGTGCCGGGCCGACACGGGGTTGACGGTCAACGGCAAGCGGCTTTTCGAGCCGTACCTGGACCCGGCGACCATGATGGCCAATCCCGCCGTCTACCCCTGTCTGGGGCCCGAGTTCGGGCCGGTCACCGTGCCCGCGGGGCGCCTGTGGGTGATGGGCGACAACCGGACGCACTCGGCGGACTCGCGGGCCCACTGCGCGAGCACCCCGACCGACGCGCTGAAGGGCATCCTGTGCACCGGCGACCCGATGTCGGGCACCGTGCCGGTCTCCAACGTCATCGGCAAGGCCAGGTTCATCGTTTGGCCGCCGGGGCGCTGGGGCGTCGTGGACTCGGTGAACCCGCAGCAGAATCGGTAGCCGTGGCCACGACCTGGCCGCCGCGGACGGTGATCCGCAAGTCCGGGGGTCTGCGGACCCTGGAGTCCGCGCTGTACCGCAGCGGTCTGGGCCCGGTGGCCGGGGTGGACGAGGTGGGCCGCGGCGCCTGCGCGGGCCCCCTGGTGGTGGCGGCCTGCGTGCTCGGCCCGGGAAAGCTGGAAAGCCTTGCCGCCCTGGACGACTCGAAGAAGCTGACCGAGAAGGTGCGGGAGCGGCTGTTTCCCCTGATCCAGCGCTACGCGTTGGCCTACCACGTGGTGTTCATCCCGTCGGCCGAGGTGGACCGGCGCGGCGTGCACGTCGCCAACATCGAGGGAATGCGCCGCGCGGTGGCCGGCCTTACGGTGCGTCCCGGTTATGTGCTCAGCGACGGCTTCCGGGTGCCCGGCCTGCCCATGCCGTCGCTGCCGGTGATCGCTGGGGACGCGGCCGCGGCCTGCATCGCCGCGGCCAGCGTGCTGGCCAAGGTCAGCCGCGACCGGCTGATGGTCGCGGTGGACGCCGACCACCCCGGTTACGGTTTCGCCGACCACAAGGGCTACAGCACGCCCGCGCACCGCACGGCGCTGGCCCGGCTGGGCCCGTGCCCCGAGCACCGCCATTCCTTCATCAACGTCCGTCGCGTGGCGATCGGCTCGCAGAGCCGGGTGGTGGCGGATTGCGATCCGAACCCTCCGGACGCGCCGTGGCGCATACCGTTGAGGAAAGATGGGACCAGTTCGCAACGAGAAGGACGTCTTGACCAGGTGAGTGACAGATGAGTGCAGAGGATCTCGAAAAGTACGAAACCGAGATGGAGCTCTCGCTGTACCGCGAGTACAAGGACATCGTCGGTCAGTTCAGCTACGTCGTCGAAACGGAGCGGCGTTTCTACCTGGCCAACAGCGTGGAGATGATGCCCCGCAACGCCGACGGCGAGGTGTACTTCGAGTTGCGCCTGTCCGACGCGTGGGTGTGGGACATGTACCGGCCGGCGCGGTTCGTCAAGCAGGTGCGCGTGGTCACTTTCAAGGACGTCAACATCGAAGAGGTCGAGAAGCCGGAGTTGCGGCTGCCCGAATAGCCGGCCCGTTCGGCCCCGCGCTAGCCCTCGCCTTCGGGGGGCAGATGGCCCCGCCTCTCGATGACCGCCCGCGCCACGTCGGCGAGCTTGATGTTGAGGCTCTGCGAATGGCGGCGCAGCAGGTCGAAGGCTTGGTCCTCGCTCATGTCGTGCAGCAACATCAGCATGCCGACCGCCTTCCCGATCTCCCGGTTGCTGAGCAGGCCTCGCCGCAGGCTCGCGGCGTCTTCTCCCTTGGCCACGGCGTTGATGGCCACGCTGGCGAACGACGCCAGCACCGCGGCCGCACCGGCCGACTCGGCGTCGAACAGGTTGGGGGTGTCGCTGAACAGGTTGAGGGCCGCGGCCTTGCGCTTGTCGACCAGCAGGCGAAACCCCATCGCTCCGCGGACCGGTGTCTCCTCGACGAGGACCGCCGCCAGTTTCGGCCACAGCGACGGGGAGGTGAGGTCGGTGTCGATCTGGGGGGTTTCCTCCTCGATCGCATCGATGCAGGGGCCGTCCCCGACGCGCCGTTCCAGCGCGTCGATCGAGTGCGCGAGCCGGTCGCTGGCGCCGACGGTGACATACTGCCCGTTCTCGCGCAGCATCAGGCTGGCGTGGTCGCAGCCGCGCACCGTCAGCGTCGCGGCCACGCAGATCGCCGAGTACATCTCACCGGGATCCGAGCCCTGATAGATGATCTCGGCGAGAGCCGAGAAGACCGTCGCCGGATCGGCCTTCTCTCCGCCGGGCGGTGGGCCGGCCGGGCCGGTGTTCAAGTCGTCTACCACGTTGTGCCTCCCTCACGGCGGTGTCCGAGCGTAGCCGGGCCCGCCCCGTGGCCATAGATTATCGGTCGGCAACGAGCCGCACGTGCCCCGTGCTGGGGTTGCCGGACTGTCAGCGATTCGCCGGGTCACAGCGAGTGCCGCGGCTGCGGCGCTGCGCCGCAAGCCTACGGCCCGGAGCCGGTCCTGTCGGTCGCAATCGGGGTACTTGTTTTGGCTGCTCCCCGGCAGGGCAGGACAACGCACATGGGAAGGCACCCGCAACGTCTTCGAGGCCACGGTCGCCGCCTCGCAGCCACGGCGGCTGGTCTACACCTCGTCGGTGGCGGCCTACGGCTACCACGGCGACAACCCCGTCCCGCTCATCGAGGACGGCGCGCCGCGCGGCTCTCCCGAGCACTACTACTCCGCGCAAAAGGCGGCGCGCGAAGGCGTCGTTCGTCCCGTCCCTGCTGGAATGGCTGCACGTCGCACGGACCTCGGTAGTGATGGACACGACGAAGGCCAAGACGGCGCTGGGCTGGCGGCCGCTGCATTCCTCGGCCGAGGCCCTGGCGGCGCTGGCCTCGGCGCTGTGAGGCACGCCGATGTAGTTTGATCCGGTGGGTTACAAGCTCGGGGCCGCGTCTCGCGGCTTCCCTGCCGGCTACGACGAAGACGCGATAACGGTTACGACACGCAAACGTGAGGCGGCGGGCCTCCGAGCGGTCATCGTGTCCCTGCAGCGCGGGTGGGAGCAGATGGGCGCGCTGCGGACCGCGGCGGTGCTGGCCCGGCTCAATCAGCGCAAGGGATTCGACTGCCCCGGTTGCGCCTGGCCCGAGGGGCGTGGCGGACGCAAGCTGGCCGAATTCTGCGAGAACGGTGCCAAGGCCGTGGCGGAGGAGGCCACCAGGCGCACGGTGACGCCGGAATTCTTCGCCCGGCACTCGGTGGCAGAGCTGTCGGCGAAGCCCGAATACTGGCTGTCCCAGCAAGGCCGCATCACCCATCCGATGGTGCTGCGGCCCGGCGATGATCACTACCGGCCGATCGGCTGGGACGCCGCCTACCGGCTGATCGCCGATCAGCTCAACGCGTTGGATAGCCCGGATGCCGCGGTGTTCTATACGTCGGGTCGCACCAGCAACGAGGCCGCGTTCTGCTACCAGTTGATGGTCCGCTGCTTCGGCACGAACAATCTGCCCGATTGCTCGAACATGTGCCACGAATCCTCGGGCGCGGCGCTGACGGAGTCGATCGGCATCGGAAAGGGGTCCGTCACCGTCGACGACGTCGAGCATGCCGATCTGATCATCGTCGCCGGGCAGAACCCCGGCACCAACCACCCGCGCATGCTGTCGGTGCTGGAGAAAGCAAAGTCCCACGGCGCCAAGATCATCGCGATAAATCCCCTACCTGAGGCCGGCTTGATCCGGTTCAGGGACCCGCAGAAGCTGAACGGGCTCGCCGGGCATGGCATCCCGGTGGCTGACGAGTTCGTGCAGATCCGTATCGGCGGGGACATGGCGCTGTTCGCCGGGCTGGGCAAGCTGTTGCTCGAGGCCGAGGGGCGGGCCCCCGGGACCGTCGTCGACCGGGAATTCGTCGACCGGTATTGCGCCGGCTTCGACGAGTATCGGCGCCAGACCCTCGGGGTCGACATCGGCACCGCGCTGGCCGCCACCGGCATCGAGCGGCAGCAACTGGAGCGTGTTGCCGCGATGCTTAGGGCATCGCAGCGCACGGTCGTCTGCTGGGCCATGGGCTTGACCCAGCACAGCCACGCCGTGGCCACCATCGGCGAGGCCACCAACCTGCTGCTGCTGCGCGGCATGATCGGCAAGCCGGGCGCGGGGGTGTGCCCGGTGCGCGGCCATTCCAACGTGCAGGGCGACCGCACGATGGGGATCTGGGAGAAGATGCCCGAGCCGTTCCTCGCTTCGCTGGACCGCGAATTCCGCATCGCCACCCCCCGCAAGCACGGCTATGACACCGTGGCGGCGATCCGCGCCATGCGCGACGGGCGGGTCACGGTGTTCATGGGCATGGGTGGCAATTTCGCGTCGGCCACCCCCGACACCGCCGTCACCGAGGCGGCCTTGCGCAGTTGCGCGCTGACCGTTCAGATTGCGACCAAGCTCAACCGCAGCCATCTCGTGCACGGCGCGACGGCGCTGATCCTGCCCACGCTTGGTCGCACCGACCGCGACATCCGCGGAGGGCGCAAACAGGTTGTCTCGGTTGAGGATTCGATGTCAATGGTGCATCTGTCGCGAGGCAGCCTGCACCCGCCCAGCGACCAGGTGCGCAGCGAGGTCGAAATCGTCTGCCAGCTGGCGCGCACTCTGCTCGGCGCGGCGCATCCGGTGCCGTGGGAGCGTTTCGCGGCCGACTACGACACCATTCGCGATGCCATCGCCGCGGTGGTCCCCGGCTGTGCCGACTACAACCGCAAGGTGCGCCGGCCGGACGGATTCCAGTTGCCCCATCCACCCCGCGACTCGCGCGAATTCCACACCGGCACGGGCAAAGCCAACTTCGCCGTCAATCCGCTGCAATGGGTGCCGGTGCCGCCGGGCCGGCTGGTGCTGCAAACGCTGCGCAGTCACGACCAGTACAACACCACGATCTACGGGCTCGACGACCGTTATCGAGGGGTGAAGGGTGGACGGCGTGTGGTGTTCGTGAACCCGGCCGACATCGAGGCGTTGGGTCTGAAGGCGGGCGAGCGCGTCGACCTGGTGTCGGAGTGGAGCGATGCCGATGGCCGTCTGCAGGAGCGGCGCGCCAAAGATTTCTTGGTGATTTCCTATTCGACCCCGGTCGGCAATGCCGCGGCATATTATCCGGAAACGAATCCGCTTGTCGCACTTGATCACGTCGCCGCCAAGTCGAACACGCCGGTATCGAAGGCGATCGTCATCAGGGTGGAGCCGGCCTCGTCCCCGGTGGCTCTCGGCGTCGGCGACGGCACCCGGTGGGGCGCGTAACCGCGCGTTGGCGGGTCCAGCGCCTCACCGCCGACACGTCGACCACCCGGTCGGACACGCTGGTCGTCGAGGAGCCGTTGGAGATCCGCGTCAACGGCTCGGCGATCACGGTGACGATGCGCACGCCCGGCGCGGACGTCGAACTCGCGCAGGGGTTCCTGCTCACCGAGGGAGTGATCGCCCGACGCGGGGACGTGCACAGCATTCGCTACTGCGGTGGCCGCGACGATGACGGCGCCAACAGCTACAACGTGCTCGAGGTCACCCTGGCGCGCGGCGTCGCGCTGCCCGACCTCGATGTGACGCGCAACTTCTACACGACCTCGTCGTGCGGGGTCTGTGGCAAGGCGTCGCTGGAGGCGGTGCGGCTGAGCAGCCGCTTCCATCCCGGTGCCGACGGCGCCACCGTCGCGGCGGCCACGCTGCGGGCGATGCCCCGCCAACTGAGGGCCGCGCAGAAGGTATTCCACAGCACCGGCGGGCTGCACGCCGCGGCGCTGTTCTCCGCCGAGGGCGCCGTGTTGGCCGTGCGGGAGGACGTCGGACGGCACAACGCGGTCGACAAGGTCATCGGCTGGGCGCTGGAGCGCGAGCGGGTGCCGCTGGCGGCGTCGGTGCTGCTGGTGAGCGGGCGCGCGTCCTTCGAGCTGACCCAGAAGGCCGTGATGGCCGGCATCCCCGTGCTGGCCGCGGTGTCCGCGCCGTCGTCGCTGGCGGTCTCGCTGGCCGAGGAGTCCGGGATCACCCTCGTGGCGTTTCTGCGCGGCGACTCGATGAACGTCTACACCCGCGCCGACCGGATCGCCTGACCGTTCGCCGCTCTGCGGCGGGCGCGGTTGTGGATACGCGCGCGACTGGGGATAACCGGCCCTTCGACCGAGGATCTCGCGCCCGCGGCGGTGCGCGGTGTCGGGGCCGCCGCCCAGAGTGGCAGGCGTGACGACAGAAAAGACGATGACCCGGGTGGAGTTGGGCGCGATGGGCGAGGCGCTCGCCGTGGACCACTTGACCCGGATGGGATTTCGGATCGTGGACCGCAACTGGCGGTGCCGCTACGGCGAACTCGACGTGATCGCCGCCGACGACGCCGCCCGCGCGGTGGTGTTCGTCGAGGTGAAAACCCGCACCGGCGACGGCTACGGTGGGCTGCCGAACGCCGTCACCCCGGGCAAGGTCCGGCGTCTGCGCCGGCTTGCCGGGCTGTGGTTGGCCGGCCAGGACGTGCGCTGGGCCGCCGTGCGCATCGACGTGATCGGCGTGCGGGTCGGGCGGCACCGCACCCCGGAGATCACCCACCTGCGGGGGATCGGCTGATGGCGCTGGGACGGGCGTTCTCGGTCGCCGTGCGCGGGCTCGACGGCGAGATCGTGGAGATCGAGGCCGACATCTCCTCCGGCCTGCCGGGGGTGCACCTGGTGGGGCTGCCCGACGCCGCGCTGCAGGAGTCCCGCAACCGGGTCCGTGCGGCGGTCACCAACTGCACCAACAACTGGCCCCAGGCCCGGCTCACGCTCGCGCTGTCGCCGGCGACATTGCCCAAGATGGGATCGGTCTACGACATCGCCTTGGCGGCCGCGGTGCTCTCGGCGCAGCGGAAAACCCCGTGGGAACGCCTGGAGAAGACGCTCCTGCTGGGCGAGCTGTCGCTGGACGGGCGGGTCCGCCCGGTGCGCGGCGTGCTACCCGCCGTGCTGGCCGCCAAGCGCGAGGGCTGGCCGGCCGTCGTGGTCCCCGTCGACAACCTGGCTGAGGCCAGCCTGGTCGACGGCGTCGACGTCTGGGGCGTGCGCTCCCTGAGACAGCTGCGGAGCTGGCTGTCGGGGTCCGCCCCCCTGAGCGAGCGGATCACGGCGGTCGCCACGGATTCGGAGCCCTCGGCCGACCTCGCCGACGTGGTGGGGCAGGCGCAGGCGCGCTACGCGGTCGAAGTCGCGGCTGCGGGCGCGCACCACCTGATGCTGACCGGGCCGCCGGGCGTCGGAAAAACGATGCTGGCGCAACGCCTCCCGGGGTTGCTGCCGACGCTGTCGGACAGCGAGTCGCTGGAGGTCACCGCGATCCACTCGGTGGCCGGCCTGCTGTCGTCGGACACGCCCTTGATCACCAGACCGCCCTTCGTGGCGCCGCATCACAGCTCCAGCGTCGCCGCGTTGGTCGGTGGCGGCTCGGGAATGGCCCGCCCGGGCGCCGTCAGCCGGGCCCACCGCGGGGTGCTGTTTCTGGACGAATGCGCCGAGATCAGCGTCGCCGCGCTGGAGTCGTTGCGAACCCCGTTGGAGGACGGGCAGATCCGGCTCGCCCGGCGCGACGGGGTGGCCTGCTACCCGGCCCGCTTCCAGCTCGTGCTGGCCGCGAACCCGTGTCCGTGCGCGCCGGCGGACCCGCAGGACTGCATCTGCGCGGCGGCGACCAAACGGCGCTACCTGGGCAAACTGTCCGGGCCCCTGATGGATCGCGTGGACCTGCGGGTACAGATGAATCCGGTACGGGCCGGCGCGTTCTCGGCCACCGACGGTGAACCGACCGAGCGGGTCCGCCGGCGGGTGGCAGCGGCCCGCGAGGCGGCCGCCGCGCGGTGGCGGCCCCACGGGTTCCGCACCAATGCCGAGGTCAGCGGGCCGCTGCTGCGGCGCAAGTTCCGGCTCGGCAGCCAAGCGATGGAGCCGCTGCGCAGCGCGGTGGACCGCGGGTTGCTCAGCATCCGCGGTGTGGATCGCACCCTGCGGGTCGCGTGGAGCCTGGCCGACCTGGCCGGCCGGGACCTGCCCGGGCTCGACGAAGTCGCCGCGGCGCTCAGCTTCCGGCAGATGGGGGCGCGGCGATGACGGCCCCGGCCGCCGACCCCACGGCCCTGGCCTGGGCCTACCTGTCGCGGGTGGCCGAGCCGCCCTGCCCCGAACTCGCCGCCCTGGTGCACGCCGTCGGCCCGGTGGAGGCCGCCGACCGGGTCCGGCGCGGGCTGGTCGGCGACGACCTGGCGCGGCACACCGCGGCGCGCCGGGAAGTCGACCGGGCCGCGGCCGATCTCGACCTGCTCGCCGCCCGCGGCGGGCGACTGATCACGCCGGACACCGACGAGTGGCCGGTGCTGGCCTTCGCGGCGTTCGGCGCTCGGCCCGGTGCACGGCCCGGCGGCAGCCCACCGCTGGTGTTGTGGGCGCAGGGCCCGGCGCGCCTGGACGAGGTGAGCGAACGTGCGGCCGCCGTGGTCGGCACCCGGGCCTCGACCGCATACGGCGAGCAGGTGACGGCCGACCTCGCGGCCGGCCTGGCCGAACGCGACGTCGCGGTCGTCTCCGGCGGCGCCTACGGCATCGACGGCGCGGCGCACCGGGCGGCGCTGAGCTGCGACGGCGTCACGGTGGCCATCCTCGCCAGCGGGCTGGACGTCGCGTACCCGGCCGGCCATTCGGCGTTGCTGCACCGCATCGGCCGGCACGGGATGTTGTTCAGCGAATACCCGCCCGGTGTCCGCCCCGCCCGGCACCGGTTCCTGACCCGCAACCGCCTGGTCGCCGCGGTCGCGGGGGCGTCCGTGGTGGTGGAGGCCGGGCTGCGCAGCGGGGCGGCGAACACGGCCGCCTGGGCGCGCGCCCTGGGCCGGGTGGTGGGCGCCGTGCCCGGGCCCGTGACCTCGTCGGCGTCGGCGGGTTGTCACTTGTTGCTGCGCCAGGGCGCGGAACTGGTCACCCGCGCCGAGGACATCGTCGAGTTGGTCGGCCGCGTCGGCGAGTTGGCGCCCGAGCAGCCGCGCCCGGGCACCGCCCTGGACGGGCTCGACCAGGCGCAGCGTCAGGTGTACGAAGCGCTGCCGGGGCGCGGGGCCGCCTCGGTCGACCAGATCGCAGTGGAGTCGGGCCTGCCGCCGGAGCAGGTGCTGGGCCCGCTGGCGATCCTGGAGGTGGCCGGGCTGGTGCAGCGCGCCGACGGTCGCTGGAAAGTCGTCCGCGCCAACGCCGCCCGAGCTGGGCGGACGCCGCGGCTCGTATAGTCGACGTGGGCCGGGTCTGGACGGGAGGACAAGTGGCGGGTCGACCACTGCAAACGTTTGAAGTCGTCAGCACACAACAGCTGGCACCACACATGATTCGGGTGCTGCTGGGCAGCAACGAGTTCGGCACCTTCGTGCCCAACAGGTTCACCGACACCTACGTCAAGATGGTCTTCGTCCCCGACGACGTCGACATGGCCGCGCTGCCGCGGCCGTTGACGCTGGACAGCTTCGCCGACCTGCCGCCCGAGCGGAAGCCGGCGGTGCGGACCATGACGGTCCGCCGCGTCGACGCCGCGAACCAGCAGATCGCGGTCGACATCGTCGTGCACGGCGAGCATGGGGTGGCCGGCCCCTGGGCGGCCACGGCGCAACCGGGGCAGCCGGTGTACCTGATGGGCCCCGGCGGCGCCTACACACCCGACCCGGCCGCCGACTGGCATCTGCTGGCCGGAGACGAGTCCGCGCTGCCGGCTATCGCGGCGGCGCTGGAAGCGCTGCCCCCCGACGCGGTCGGCAAGGCGTTCATCGAGGTGGCCAACCCCGAGGACGAGATCGCCTTGACCGCACCGGACTCCGTCGAGGTGCGCTGGGTCTACCGCGGCGGTCGCGCCGACCTGGTGCCCGAGGACCGCGCGGGCGACCACGCACCGCTGATCGAGGCGGTCACCACCACGCCGTGGCTACCGGGGCAGGTGCACGTCTTCATTCACGGCGAGGCGCAGGCCGTCATGCACAACCTGCGGCCCTACATCCGCAACGAGCGTGGTGTGGAGGCGCGCTGGGCGTCGTCGATCTCCGGCTACTGGCGGCGCGGCCGCACCGAGGAGACGTTCCGCCAGTGGAAGAAGGAGCTGGCCCAGAAGGAAGCGGAGGCCCAGGCGGCGGTTCGGTAGGACCGCACGCCCAACCGCCGCGCCGGCTGGCATTCTCATCGCATGCCACATTTCGGGGACTACCAGAACGAGATCTACCTGCGGGGCCTGGCCGGAGTGGTGCCGCCGCTGCCGATGGCCTTCGCCGAACTCGAGGCCAAGGCCGCCACGGCGCTGCCGCCGTCGGTGTGGTCCTACGTCGCGGGCGGCGCGGGCAACGAACGCACGCAACGGGTCAACTGCGAAGCATTCGACCGGTGGGGGCTCGTTCCGCGCATGTTCGTCGACGCCAAGGAGCGCGACCTGAGCGTCGAACTGTTCGGCATGACGCTGCCGAGCCCGGTGTTCATGGCGCCGATCGGCGTCATCGGCCTGTGCGCCCAGGACGGTCACGGCGACCTGGCCACCGCCCGCGCGGCCGCCCGCACCGGCGTGCCCATGGTGGCCTCGACGCTGTCGGTCGACCCGATGGAAGACGTCGCCGCCGCGCTCGGCGACACGCCCGGGTTCTTCCAGCTGTACACGCCGACCGACCGGGAGCTGGCCGCCAGCCTGGTGCGGCGCGCCGAGGCCGCCGGTTTCAAGGGCATCGTCGTCACCCTCGACACTTGGGTCACCGGTTGGCGCCCCCGCGACCTGAGCACCTCGAACTTCCCGCAGCTGCGCGGCCACTGCCTGGCCAACTACACCAGCGACCCCGTCTTCCGGGCGGGCCTGGCACGC
>NZ_JBYCLG010000352.1:0-13145 GCF_057473785.1 Mycobacterium sp. TH-M103 | reverse complement strand
TCGATCATGTGCGCTGCTCCTCCTCATCGCTGCGCTCTGCATCGTCGCCAGCGTCGATCATCGCGTCTTCCCCTCAGGTGGTGACCAGCGTTCCGATCTTCTCACCAGCGACCGCGCGGGCGATATTGCCATTGGTCAGCAGGTTGAACACCAGGATCGGCATGCCATTGTCCATGCACAGGCTGAATGCGGTGGTGTCGGCCACCCGCAGGCCGCGGTCGATCACCTCGCGGTGGGTGATCACGGTCAGCAGCTCGGCCTCGGGATTCACCCGGGGATCCTCGGTGAACACGCCGTCGACCGCCTTGGCCATCAAGACCACGTCCGCGCCGATCTCCAGCGCCCGCTGCGCCGCGGTGGTGTCGGTGGAGAAGTACGGCAGGCCCATGCCGGCGCCGAAGATCACCACCCGGCCCTTCTCCAGGTGGCGGACGGCCCGCAATGGGAGGTAGGGCTCGGCCACCTGGCCCATGGTGATCGCGGTCTGGACCCTGGTGACTATGCCCTCCTTCTCCAGGAAATCTTGCAGCGCAAGGCTGTTCATCACCGTGCCGAGCATCCCCATGTAGTCCGACCGGGTGCGTTCCATGCCGCGCTGTTGAAGCTGGGCGCCCCGGAAGAAGTTTCCGCCGCCGATCACCACGGCGACTTGCACGCCGGTCCGCACCACTTCGGCGATCTGGCGGGCCACCCGGGCTACCACGTCGGGATCCAAGCCGACCTGTCCGCCGCCGAACATCTCCCCGCCCAGCTTGAGCAGCACCCTCGAATACTTGGCTCGACTCGCCGCTACGCCGTTGGCGCCTTCCGTCGGCTCCGTCATCAGACTCCTCGCATGAGAGCGCCATCCCGGGCGAACTCATCCGGAACGGCCTTGCACATCCTGCCTCATCGCAGCACATACCGGCATCGGCGGGGTGGATTATCGGCACAGGTCACGCGGGCGGGGGTGTGCTGGCCCGCCCGGGACAGGTTTGGCCGCGCGGCGGCGGGGGAATAGGCGAATACGCAGCAGGAAACCACCGGTCTTGAGAAATAGGGCCGCCAGCTGCTGTGTTGCCGAATCGTTCACCGGTCGGCAAGGAGCGTAAACCGCTCGTTTTCAGGCACGCCAATGAGGAGGAGCTGATCCATGGCGGACACCAACAACTCCGGACCCGCGGAAGCCGTGAAGGGCGTCGTCGAGGACGTCAAAGGTAAGGCCAAGGAGGCCGTCGGGGCGGTGACGGGCCAGGATAACCTCACTCGCGAGGGCCAGGCCCAGCAGGATAAGGCCGAAGCGCAACGCAACGCGGCCAAGAAGGAAGCCGAGGCAGAAGCTGCACGCGGCAGCGCCGAGGCAGCCGAAAAGCGCCAGGAATCCCACCAGTAGCTTGACCCAACGATGAGTCCGGCCCGTGCCGACGGGCCGGACTCATCGGCATCTCGGTGGCATTCCGTTGGCATTCCGGTGGCGTTCCGGCGTTCTCGAACCGCGGGCAAATCTTTCCCGGGCGTGTTTCGGCTCGCGCGGCCCGGGACCCGCAAAGCCGGGTGGGTTGGCATAATTTCCCTCGCAAACGGGTAATCCACGCCGCGCTGGCAGGCATCTTCGCGCGAGGCGCCTGGGAGCAGACCCCGGTTTTGGAGATGCCGTTGGACGTTCTACTGGTCACCGACGAGGACGATTTCGAATCGGCGTTGCCGACGCTGAAGTCGTTTGCGGGCCGGTTGCGGCGCTCGTCCCTTACCGGTCACGCCGACGGGCATCCCGGTTCCGCCGACGTCGCGATCATCGACGCGCGCACCGACCCGGCGACGGCCCGAACGGTCTGCCGACGGCTGACAGCCGACGCCCCGGCGATCGCGGTGGTGGCCGTCGTGGCGCCCGCGGATTTCGCGGCGCTCGACGCCGACTGGCATTTCGACGATGTGATCCCCCCCGCCGCGGAGCCCGACGAGCTGCAGGCGCGGCTTCGGCTGGCCATCGCGCGCCGGCGCAGCGTCCTCAACGGCTCGCTGAAGTTCGGCGGCCTGATGCTCCACCCGGCCAGCCGCACGGGGTCGCTGGACGGCGCGGATCTGCATTTGACGCTCACGGAGTTCAAATTGCTGAGTTTCCTGGTGCAGCACGCCGGCCGCGCGTTCAGCCGTACCCGGCTGCTGCACGAGGTGTGGGGATATGACAGCAACGGCCGTGTCCGCACGGTCGACGTGCACGTGCGGCGGCTGCGCGCCAAGCTCGGGGCTGAACACGAATTTATGATCGCCACCGTCCGCGGGGTGGGTTACATGGCGGCGACACCGCCACGGCCGCAATGGATCGTCGGCGAACCACCGCCCGCGCAGGCACCGTCGGGACCGTCCGATCCGGGCCCGGACCACGGTTGACTGGATGCGCAGCGCTCCTGTGGCACAACGGCTTTCGTCACCCGTCAGGCGAATAGCGGCAACGCCCGCTTGCGCGCCAACGCATCTATCCCCCGCTGAATCGCTTCTTGCACCTCGCGATACTTGCCGTCGACGTAGTCGTCGTCCTCCGCGCGCGCGGGGTCGTGATCGAGTTCGACGGCGGGCATGAACCGCGTCCTGATCTTGGCCGGCAGCGGCAGCTGCGGAAGCGCCGCCGGCGCGATCCCCCACGGCAGCGAGACCGCGAGCGGAAAAACCTTGAGCCGCAACAGCCGATCGAGCCGCAGGGCCTTGGACAGCCCGTCACCGCGAATCAGTACCGGCATGGCGTCCGCGCCGCCGACCGTGGCGATGGGCACGATCGGAACGCCGGCCCGGATCGCCATCTTCACGAAGCCTTTCCGCCCCGCGAGGTTGGCACGGTCACGCTCGATCCACGGGCGCAACGAATCCACCTCGCCACCGGGCCACAGCGCTACGTCGCGTCCCTCGGCCAGGGCCGTGGCGATGGCGTCGGGGGCGGCGGGAAGCACGCCCATCGATCGGAAGTAGCTGCCGATGACCGGGATGGCCATGAGCGCGTCGTGCGCCGTGCCGTGCAGCGGGCGGTCCTGGCCGTATCGACGCCACCATTGCAGGCCGACAGTCCACGCGTCCCAGACGAACGGGGCACCGGAATGGATTCCGACCAGCAGCACCGGCGCCCCGGGAATGTTCTCCCATCCGTCGATCTCCATCCGGAACCAGTAGTCGACCAGCAGGTTCCACAGGAATTTCTGGCGCTGCAGGGTGGCCTCGTCCTGGCCGACGAGATCCCACTCGCCGGCGCGCTCGGCGACCCATGCACCGATCCCGCCGCCCTGGTCGTCGCGCACGCTTTTCATCCGCGCGCGCGCCTGTTCGGCGTAATGCTGGGCTTGCTCCTGTAACTCGGTCGGCCTGTGATCCACGTCGCTCATAGGGGTCGGATACCCGCTTCCGGCGCGGCGGAAGCACCGTGGCGAACCGCAGAAACGAACCTCCCCGCGTCGCAGGCGACGCGGGGAGGTCGGCTAGCCGGGGGCGGCGTCAGACGTTGCTCGTCCAGATGAGAACGTCCTGCACGCCGTCGTTGTAGACGACGCCGTTCGGCGGCTGACCGGTCACGTCGAAGTACAGCATCCCGCTCGACTGCTGGCCTTGCGCGATCGGCGCCGGGCTCAGGCCGTTGGGGGTGGGGACGTTGTCGATCACCCGGTAGGTCTGGCCGTCGGCCGACCGGGCGTTGAAGTCCGAGACCAGCGGGGTGACGGTGCCACCGTCAGCCGTGGCGGTGATGTCGGCCTGGTAGAGCTTGCCTTTCGGGGTGTAACCCGGAATGACGGTGTTGGTCGCGTGCAGGTTGTTCACGGTGTAGGCGGTGACCAACGGCCCGTCGACGAGCTTTTCGCTGGTGCCGAAGCCCTGCACGGTCGGCGGCGCCGCCGATGCCGTCGCAGCGGTGAAGACGCTTGCCGCTGCGATCGCACCGGCAGCAACTGCAGTTTTTGCAGTCGTAGTGGTGAACTTCATGTTCATTCCTTTCGTGTCGAAAAGCCGCTCTCTGGCGACAACCGCATACAAGGTCCATAACCTGTCGGCCGAAATCTCAAACATGTCGCTACCGCGCAGGCGTCGCGCTTGGCCGCCCCACCTGCGGCAACACCACGAAAATCGCTTGTGCGGCAACACAATTAAGCCACTCCGGCAACACCTGTACCACGGCCACCGGCGTCGGGGGCCCGGCCAGGCGCCCCAGAGTCATCCGCCGATCAGCGGGGTAGCCACAAGCGAGGAGCCCGCGCCGCCGGAGCGCGCGGGATTGCACGGTTCGCGCGATCGGGCCGACACCCGCGGTGTCCGGGTAGGGTTGGGCGCAGGCTGAATTGAGATAACCGGCGCGATCGACGGCCACTGCCGGCTGAGCCGAGTTCCGCACAGAGCGTTGGAGCAGACGCCACCCGTGAATCCAGGTGATTCCCCTCTCCGAGGGATCACTGCGCACGCGAACGGCACCACCGGATGCCGGCCGGCGACGAACCCGATACCGACCGAGGAGCTTTTTTGACGATGGCGCGCTACACCTATCGTGTCGTGTGGTCTCCCACATATCAGAAGTATTTTGCCCGCTGCCTGGACATTCCGACACTGACCCCGTTGGGCACCACCCAACAGGACGCACTGGAACAGGTCAGCCGACTGGCCGCCGATTCCGACGAAGCGGCGAAAGCTTCTGGTTACGAAGGTGATACGCGCAGGCGGACCGCACCGTCAGTGAACCTGCGGCATGCCCAGCGAGTTGTGCCCCGGTGGCACACGCGCTGCTGACCGGCTCACGGGACGGCCCGCGCAACGGTTCGGGCGGCGGCGCATCGGCGCCGCCCGAACCGTCAGGACTACGTAGGGTCCAAGGCGGCTATCCGGACGCCCCGCCGCCGAGCGTGTGCTGCATGTCGGGCTTCATCGCCGACAGCTGCGCGCCCCAGTAGCCCCAACTGTGCACACCGTTCTGATCGATGTTGAACGTCGCGTTGTGCCCGCCCGCGCTGATGTAGGCGTCCTTGAACGCAACGTTGCTGTCCAGGACCACCTGCTCGATCACGGTGCCCGGGATGCTGCCCTCGCCGATCTCCGACGCCGTCCCGTTGCCGCTGTAGACCCACAGCCGGGTGTCGTTCGCAACCAGCCGGCCGACCTGCACCGTGGGATCGTTGCGCTGCCAGCCGGGTCCGCCATCCGGTCCCCACATGTCGTGCGGGTTGAATCCGCCCTCGTTACCCATGGCCATCCCGATGTACATCGGACCCGAGCCGCTCGAGGGTGTCAGGTAGGCCGACAGGGAGCCGGCATACTTGAACTGGTTGGGGTGGTAGGCCGCCAGGATCAGGGCCGAGGATCCGGACATCGAGATCCCGACGACGGCATCGTCGGTTCTGCTCACGCCCCTGTTCGCCAGGTAGCCGGGCAACTCGCTGGTCAGGAAGGTCTCCCATTTGTAGGTCTGGGGAGGACCGTCGCTGTTGTTGGCCGGACCGTACCAGTCGGTATAGAAGCTGGACCGCCCACCGACCGGCATCACCACCGAGATGCCCGAGCCGGCGTAGTCGTCGAACGCGTTGGTGTTGATGTCCCAGCCGTTGCGGTCGTCCTGCGCGCGCAACCCGTCGAGCAGGTAGACCGCCGGCGCGCCGCCCTTCTGGAATTCGACGGTGATGTCGTGTCCCATCGACGGCGACGGCACCTTGAGGAATTCCGGCGCCGCGGCCCGCGCGGGCGCAGCAACCCCGCTCACGCCGGCCAATCCCGGTATCGCCGCCGCCGCTATCCCGGCGACCGTCAGTCGAAGCATCCAGCGAATCCTGCTCATCCTTGTCTCCATGATCGTTGTCGGTTGGCTCCGCTCTTGCTTCGCCGTCATCACACGGGCCAGGCGAGATCCGCTTCGGCGAGCGAAGCTTCGTCCCCGTCGAGCGCGATGGCCTCCACATCCAGTGCCGACCAGGACTCGTCGATCGACACGTGCACCATCGAGTGCACGCCGTAGCGGCGCACCTCCCGCGCCAGCCAGTCCCGGTGCATTTGCAGATCGACTTCCGACCGGCGTGGCTTGGGATAGGCCAGCCAGCCCCGGCCGCCGGCGAGCACGGCATCGTAGAGGGCGGAGAGCAGGTCCAGATCCCCTCGACCCGCGATGAATCCGATGACCACGTCGGCCCGGTCAGGGGTTGACCCGTCCACTCCCGGAATGACGTGCTCGTACCCGGAGGGCGCGTTGATCAGCGCCACTCGGTCGCCCGCTCCGATCCGCAATCTCTGCCCCAGTTCCGAAAAGTCCGGCCACTTCACGTCATCACCTCTCTGTAGTGAGCTCTGTAGGGAGCCCGATGGTTCGATAGGCCGCGTTGGTCCGTGCGGTGGCCCGCCTGGCGGGCCGACGGCGCCCGCATTGGAAGTACTTGGAGCACGGGAGATTGGAGGGCAGCTTCCGTTTGTCCTGATGCAATATCACGCCCGGCGCGGCCCCGCCCGAACCGCGCCCGGCCACCGGACCGACGCGTGGGCATCGAGTTTTTCTGCGCGACATGCCGTTCCATGGATGCCGAATGAACTTCCAAAGAACACCGGCCCTTTGGTGGTTGATCGCCGATCGTGCGGGTAGCGCCCGGACAGCGGAGGTCAGGTCGACGTGCAGAACGGTCTCGAACTGCTCGGCCATCCGTGCCGGCAAACATCGACTCTGCCGTTCGGCCATCGCCGAGTTCGGTGGCGGACGCGTGGTCCGTAGGCGAACTGTGCTTACAAACAGAGCTTTTGGAAGGATATTTGTCGGCGTCGCGCAACGTCTCGAGCATGTGCCCGTCGCGCAGGCTCCGGGACGCGACGCGACCGCCGAACATGCCGCGGTAGCATTCTTCGGCCGCCGTGACCGGTCGGGCGCTCTGCCGGTCGTGGAACCGTTCGCCGGTCCCGGCCATGCCGTCGCGGCATACCACATCGAGACCGGGGCGCTGCAGATCCGCCAGTTCGTCGTCGGCAACCCGACTCGACTCCTCGCAGGTGTCCTGCGGGGAATCTGGCACAGCGCCCACCACCGGAGTTCCCCCGCACGGCAGCGCTGGGACCACCACGTCGTCACGGTCCCGGTAGCGCTGCAGTCGGCCGAACAGCACCTCACCCACCTCGCGGCGGTCCCGGAACGGTTTCGGCGTCATGAAGGGCCTCTACCCGCAATCGCGGCGCGAAAACGCGAGTCGCGGGTTCGGCACCGAAGGATATGTCAATATCGCTGACATGGTTCAGGCTCACGACGCCCCGCTTGGTTACCTCCTCTACCGGGTGGGTGCCGTTCTACGCCCAGAGGTCTCCGCGGCGCTGGGCCCGCTGGGTCTGACGCTGCCCGAATTCGTCTGCCTGCGCCTCCTTTCGATCTCGCCCGGACTATCCAGCGCCGAGTTGTCCCGCCACACCAACGTCACGCCGCAGGCGATGAACACGGTGCTGCGCAAGCTGCAAGACGTTGGGGCGGTGACACGCCCGTCGACGGTGTCGTCCGGACGCGCGCTGCCGGCCACGCTGACCGGCCAGGGCCGCGTGTTGTTGAAGCGCGCGGAGGCCGCGGTACGAGCGGCAGACGCCCGCATCCTGGCGAAGCTGACCGGAACTCAGCAACGCGAGTTCAAGCGGATGCTCGAAAAGCTCGGGTCGGACTAGCCGGCTGCCCGGTCAGGCGGCCACCGCCCAGGTCGCGGCCACGCCCGCGAACTCCATGCCGACCAGGTGCTGCACCGGTTCGCCGCGGGCGGCTCACGGGCCGGGCATTCGGACCGGCGCGGCAGCCACGGGGATGCCCGGCAAAGCGCGTCGCGGCAAACGGACGGTTGCGGTCAGGCGGTCGGCTCTGCGGCCTGGATGCGGGCCCACGGCCGGGCCTCTTCGAGTTCGTAGGCAAGCTCCAGCAGGAGCGCCTCCTGGCCCATGTCGGCCGACAGCATCATGCCCACCGGCATGCCGTCCGACGACTGGGCCAACGGCAGCGAAAGCGCCGGCTCGCCGGTCACGTTCTGCAGCGGGGTGAACGCGACCCAGTCGATCAGCCGGTCGATGACCTGCCGGTAGTCGACGGGGGCCAGGTGGCCGATGCGGGGCGTCTCGTCGGCCAGCGTCGGCGTGAGTATCGCGTCGTAGGCGCCGAAGAATTCCGCGGTGCGCCTCCGCAGCCGACGCAGGCGCGCGATCGCGAACGGAAGCCGGTGGAGGTTGCGGGCGCTGTGTCGCTCCAGGCCCAGCGTCAGGCTGTCCAGCCGGGTGCGGTCGAACGTGTCGCCGAACGTGCGGCGCCCGATGCGGACCTGCGCCAGCGCCAGGAATCCCCAATACAGCACGAAGTCGTCGACGAAGCTGGCCGGCACCGGCGGCTCGTCGACGTGTTCGACACGGTGACCAAGTTCCTCGAGGAGCCCGGCCGACTTCAGGGTCAGCTCCCGCATCTCGGGGCTGCACTCGCGCATGACCGAGCGGGTCAGCACGGCGATGCGGAGCCGCCGCCTGCCGGGTGCGGTGACGTCCCCCACCGGCGCCAGTTTGCGGTTGCGCCAGATACGCTCGGCCTCCCGGTAGAACGCCGCGGTGTCCCGCACCGAACGGGTCAGCACGCCGTTGGTGACGATGCCCACCGGCATGCGGCGCAGCGTCGGGTCCAGGGGCAACCGCCCGCGCGACGGTTTGAGCCCGATAAGCCCGTTGCAGGCGGCCGGGATGCGGATGGAGCCGCCGCCGTCGTTGCCGTGGGCGATCGGCACCACCCCGGCGGCGACGAAAGCGCCCGATCCCGACGACGAGGCGCCGGCGCTGAACTCGGTGTTCCACGGGTTACGGACCGGCCCCAGCCGGGGGTGTTCGGCCGAGGCGCTGAACCCGAACTCCGACAACTGGGTCTTGCCCACCGAGTTCAGGCCGGTGGCCAGGAACAGCTCGGTGAACTCGCTGTTGCCCGCGGCGTGCCAGGGCGTCCACGCGTCAGTGCCGTGCATCGTCGGCTGGCCGGCGACGTCGATGTTGTCCTTGATGAACGTCGGGACGCCGCCGAAGAAACCTTCGGCGGGCTTCCCCTCTGCGGCGGCCCGGGCCTGCTGGAACGCGGCGTAGGCCAGGCCGTTGAGCACCGGGTCGACGGCCTCGGTGCGGGCGATGGCAGCCTCGACCAACTCGGCCCGGCCGATCCGGCCTTCACGCAGGGCGTCGGCCAGGCCGACCGCGTCGAGGTCGCCGAGGGCGTCGTCACCGAACGCGTGCACGTGGCGCATGCGCGTGCCTAGGCTTGGCCCACCTCGAAGCGAACGAAACGGGTCACCGTAACGCCCGCCTCGTCGAGCAGGGCCTTCACGGTCTTTTTGCTGTCGGACACCGACGGCTGCTCGAGCAGCACCGCGTCCTTGAAGAAGCCGTTGAGCCGGCCCTCGACGATCTTGGGCAGCGCCTGCTCCGGCTTGCCCTCGGCCTTGGCGGTCTCCTCGGCGATGCGGCGCTCGCTGGCCACGACATCCTCGGGCACGTCATCGCGCGATAGGTAGCGCGCCTTGAGCGCGGCGATCTGCAGCGCGACGGCATGCGCGGCGTCCTGGTCCTGACCCTCGAACTCGACCAGCACCCCGACGGCGGGTGGCAGGTCGGCGGCCCGTTTGTGCAGGTAGGTCTCTACGTTGCCATCGAAGTACTGCACCCGGCGCAGTTCGAGCTTCTCGCCGATCTTGGCCGACAGGTCGGCGATGGCCTGCTCGACGGTCTTGTCACCGATTTTGGCGGTCTTGAGACTGTCGACGTCGGTGGCCTTGGCGGCCAGCGCGGCGTCGACGACCTGGTCGGCCAGCGCCTGGAACTCGGCGTTCTTGGCGACGAAGTCGGTCTCGGAGTTGAGCTCGATGAGGGCGCCGCCCTTGGCAGCGACCAGACCCTCGGCCGTGGCACGCTCGGCGCGCTTGCCGACGTCTTTGGCCCCCTTGATCCGCAGCGCTTCGACGGCCTTGTCGAAGTCGCCGTCGCTTTCGGCCAGCGCGTTCTTGCAGTCGAGCATCCCGGCGCCGGTGAGTTCCCGAAGCCGCTTGACGTCGGCAGCGGTGAAGTTCGCCATATCAGCCTTCCTATGAAGGGTCAGTGGTGGGTTCGGCCGTGCCCGCGGCAGCTTCGGCGCCGGCAGTGGCTGTCGTTGTCGCGGCGGCCAGCAGTTCCTGCTCCCACTCGGCGAGCGGCTCGGCGGACTCCGCCTCGGGCTTGCCGTCGCCGCGGCCCACGCCGGCGCGGGCCTGCAGACCCTCGGCGACCGCGGAGGCGATCACCTTGGTCAGCAGCGCGGCCGAGCGGATCGCGTCGTCGTTGCCCGGGATCGGGTAGTCGACCTCGTCGGGGTCGCAGTTGGTGTCCAGGATGGCGATCACCGGGATGCCCAGCTTGCGGGCTTCGCCGACGGCGATGTGCTCCTTGTTGGTGTCGACGACCCAGATCGCCGAGGGCACCTTGGCCATGTCGCGGATACCGCCGAGGCTGCGCTCCAGCTTGTTCTTCTCGCGGGTCAGCATCAGGATTTCCTTCTTGGTGCGACCCTCGAAGCCCCCGCTCTGCTCCATCGCCTCGAGCTCCTTGAGGCGCTGCAGCCGCTTGTGCACCGTGGAGAAGTTGGTCAGCATGCCGCCCAGCCAGCGCTGGTTCACGTACGGCATGCCGACGCGGGTGGCCTCGGCCGCGACGGACTCCTGCGCCTGCTTCTTGGTGCCGACGAACAGCACCGTGCCGCCGTGGGCGACGGTCTCCTTGACGAACTCGTACGCCTTGTCGATGAAGGTGAGCGTCTGCTGCAGGTCGATGATGTAGATGCCGTTGCGGTCGGTGAAGATGAACCGCTTCATCTTGGGGTTCCACCGACGGGTCTGATGCCCGAAGTGGGTGCCGCTGTCCAGCAGCTGTTTCATGGTGACTACGGCCATGGGTGTGCCTTACGTGTGTCGGTTGCCGCCCGGCATCGGGTGAGGCCGGGCCCTGGCATCTGCTGCGTGCCGGACCCGGCGGGGAAACCCGGTCGGGACCGCCCGGCATGCGGTGCGAGTCCTAGTGGAACGGGAGCCGCGATGCAGACGCGCGAAGTCAGCCCGCAAGCGAGCTGCGACCGGAAGTTTACACCGCCTGCGCAGGTGGTTTCTCCACAGCATCTCCCCGCCCTGACTGGTGGTGCCACCGCCGCGGCACTGGACTGGGCCGGTGCGACGGGTCCTGCCGCTCCTGCTGTGCCTGATGGTGGCCGGCGCCGCGCCCGCGACCGCCGGCGACGAGCGGCTGGATTGGCCGCTGCGGCCGCGCCCGGTCGTGACCCGCGGATTCGATGCCCCGGCGCCGGACTGGCGGCCCGGCCACCGGGGCGTCGACCTGGCCGGCGCACCCGGGCAGCCGGTGTACGCCGCAGGCACCGCGACCGTGGTGTTCGCCGGGCCGCTGGCCGGGCGGCCGGTCGTGTCGCTGGCCCATGCGGGCGGACTGCGCACCAGCTACGAGCCCGTCCGGGCGGCGGTGCGGGTCGGTCAGGCGGTGACCACCGGCACGGTGATCGGCTCGTTGCTGGCCGGGCACCCCGGCTGCGGCGCCGCGGCGTGCCTGCACTGGGGTGCGATGTGGGGACCGGCATCGGGCGCCCGCTACGTCGACCCGCTGGGCCTGTTGAGGTCCACCCCGGTGCGGCTCAAGCCGCTGGGCGGCTGAGTTCCTCTCGCGTGCCGTGGGAGCTAGGCCCGCGGGTGGGCCTGGTCGTGCACCGCTCGCAGCCGCGACACCGCGACATGGGTGTAGAGCTGGGTGGTCGCCAGGCTGGAATGCCCCAGCAGTTCCTGCACGACCCGCAGGTCGGCTCCCCCTTCGAGCAGGTGCGTGGCCGCGCTGTGCCGCAGTCCGTGCGGGCCCATGTCGGGCGCGCCGTCGACCGCGGCAACGGTCTGGTGCACGACGGTGCGCGCCTGGCGCACGTCGAGCCGCCGGCCGCGGGCGCCCAGCAGCAGCGCCGGCCCGGACGCCGCGGTCGCCAGAGCGGGGCGACCGTCGGCCAGCCATGCGCGCAGCGCGTCGGCGGCCGGCAGCCCGTAAGGCACGGTGCGCTGCTTGTCGCCCTTGCCCAGGACGCGCACGAGCCGGTGGTGGGTATCCACGTCATCGATGTCCAGGCCGCACAGCTCGCTCACCCGGATCCCGGTCGCATACAGCAACTCGACGATCAGCCGGTCCCGCAACGCCAGCGGATCACCTTGCTGTGCACCAGATTTCGCGGCGTCCATGACGTCGGCGGCCTGGTCCTTGCGCAGCACGGCCGGCAGGGTGCGGTGCGCCTTGGGAACCTCCAGCCGGGCGGCCGGATCCCCGTCGAGCAGGCCGCGACGCGCCGCCCAGGAGGTGAACGCCTTGACCGCCGAGGTGCGCCGAGCCAGCGTGGTGCGGGCCGCGCCCGCGCCGGCCGCCGCGGCCAGCCACGAGCGCAGCACCGGCAGGGTCAGCCCGTCCAGGCCGACCCCGCGCCCGTCGCAGAACGCCAGCAGCGAGCGCACGTCCCCCAGGTAGGCCCGCCGGGTGTGCGCCGACCGGCCGCACCGCAGCGCCAGGTACTCGTCGAACTCCTCGAGGACCGCCTCCACGGCTCCACGGTCGCAGGCGCCGCGGGATCGCCTCAGTCGACGCGCCGCAGCGTAGCCGGGGTGAGATCTTTGCGGGTCGGATATCCGTCCACGGCCATGATCAGGTCCGCCTCGGCCAACATCGCGCGCAGCACGTGCACGATCCCGTCGGCGCCGCCGAGCGCCAGGCCGTAGGCGTAGGGCCGGCCGATACCCACCGCCGTCGCGCCCAGTGCGAGCGCCTTGACGACGTCGGCGCCGCTGCGGACCCCAGAGTCGAACAACACCGGCAGCCCGTCGGCCGCCTCGACCACCTCGGGTAGGGACGCCAGCGCGGGCAGGCCGCCGTTGGCCTGGCGGCCGCCGTGGTTGGAGCAGTAAATGCCGTCGACGCCTCCGTCCTTGGCGCGCCGCGCGTCGTCGGGATGGCAGATGCCCTTCAGGAGCAACGGAAGGTCGGTCAGCGAACGCAGCCAGGCGAGGTCGTCCCAGCTCAGGGCGTTCGCGAACAGCTGCACCCAGCGCAGCACCGCGCCCTGGGGGTCCTCCTCCGGCGGGCGTGCCAGGCCCGCCCGGAAGACGGGGTCGCTGGTG
>NZ_JBYCLG010000351.1:0-9623 GCF_057473785.1 Mycobacterium sp. TH-M103 | reverse complement strand
GGTCGGCCACTCCTACATCAAGGCGCTGATGGCCGACACCGGCGCGATCTTCGGCGGCGAGCACTCGGCCCACTACTACTTCCGCGACTTCTGGGGCGCCGACTCCGGGATGCTGGCAGCTTTGTACGTGCTGGCCGCCCTCGGCGAGCAGGACCGGCCGCTGTCGGAGCTGACCGCCGACTACCAGCGCTACGAATCCTCCGGCGAGATCAACTTCACGGTGGCCGACGCGCCGCGGTGCGTGGAGGCCGTGCTGAGGTCGTTCGGCGCCCGCATCCACTCCATCGACCACCTCGACGGGGTGACCGTCGACCTCGGCGACGGCAGCTGGTTCAACCTGCGCAGCTCCAACACCGAGCCGCTGCTGCGGCTCAACGTCGAGGCCCGCAGCGCCGAGGACGTCGCCGCCGTCGTCGATCGGGTCCGGGTGGAGATCGGCGCGGCGACCGCGGCGGTGCCGGGGGACGCCGTCCCGTGAACGCGACCCGGGCGATCGATCTCGAGGACGCCGAGGGCCTGCTGGCCGCCGACCGGGACGGCCTGCTGCGGGCGGCGTCGTCGGCCGGCGCCCAAGTGCGTGCCGTCGCCGCCGCCGCCGAGGAGGGGACGCTGGACACGCTGCGCGTCGACCACCCGCCGCGCAGCGTGATCTGGGTGGCCGGCCGCGGAACCGCCGAGACCGCCGGCGCCATCCTGGCCGCGACGCTCGGCGGCGAGGTCTCCGCGCCCATCGCGGTGCTCGGCGAGGCGCCGCCGTGGGTCGGCCCGCTCGACGTGCTGATCGTCGCCGGCGACGACCCCGGCGATCCGGCGCTGGTCACGGCCGCCGCGACCGGGGTGCGCCGCGGCGCGCGGGTCGTGGTGGCGGCACCGTATGAGGGCCCGCTGCGGGATTCCACCGCCGGCCGGGTCGCCGTGCTCGGCCCGCGGCTGTGGGTGCCCGACGAGTTCGGGTTGTGCCGCTACCTGGCCGCCGGCCTGGCCGCCCTGCGCACCGTGGACGCCAGAACGGGCATCGATCTGGAGCGGCTCGCCGACGAGCTGGACGCCGAGGCCCTGCGCAACAGCGCGGGCCGCGACCCGTTCACCAACCCGGCCAAGACGATCGCCGCGCGCATGTCCGGCCGCCGGGTCGCGCTGGCCGGCGACTGCGCCGCCACGCTGGCCGTGGCGCGGCACGGTAGTTCGATCCTGTTGCGGATCGCGCACGAGGTGGTCGGCGCCGCCGGGCTCGCCGACGCGGTGGTGGCGCTGCGCGCGAGCGACGGCTTCGGCGGTGCCGCGTCGTCGGTGGACGCGCTCTTCCACGACGAGCAGATCGACGGGCCGCTGCCCGAACGGCTGCGGGTGCTGGCGCTCACGCTGGCCGCCGAACGCACGGTGGTGGCGGCGCGCGTGGCCGGCCTCGACGACGTCCACCTGGTCTGCGCCGAGGACGTGCCGGATTTGCCGGAGGCGCCCGGCGGACCGGCCGAGGCCGGTGGTGCGGCCGGTGCCGAGCGCACGCCGACCGGTGCGGGCAGCGCCTGGGCGCAACTGGCAGTATTGGCCGTCCGGCTGGAGATGGCCGCGGTTTACATGCAACTGGTGCGGGGATAGATAGACACGTGGAACTGCTACGCGGGGCCTTGAGGACGTACGCATGGGGGTCGCGTACGGCCATCGCCGAGTTCACCGGCCGGACGGTGCCGGCGGCCCATCCGGAGGCCGAGCTCTGGTTCGGCGCACACCCGGGCGATCCGGCCTGGCTGGAAACCGAGCACGGCGAGGTGTCGTTGCTGGACGCGCTGGTCGCCGATCCGGAGGGGCAGCTCGGACCCGGCTCGCGTGCCCGGTTCGGCGACGTGCTGCCGTTCCTGGTGAAGGTGCTGGCGGCCGACGAGCCGCTGTCGCTGCAGGCACATCCCAGCGCCGCGCAGGCCGTCGAGGGCTACCTGCGCGAGGAGCGCCTCGGCATCCCGGTGAACTCGCCGGTCCGCAACTACCGCGACACCTCCCACAAGCCGGAGTTGCTGGTCGCGCTGCAGCCTTTCGAGGCGCTGGCCGGGTTCCGTCGGGCCTCGCGCACCGCGGAGCTGCTGCGGGCGCTGGCGATCGCCGAGCTGGACCCCTATATCGAGCTGCTCAACGACCAGTCCGACGCCGACGGCCTGCGGGCGCTGTTCACGACCTGGATCACCGCGCCCCAGCCCGACCTCGACGCGCTGGTCGCGGCCGTGCTGGACGGCGCGATCGCCTACGTCAGCTCCGGCGCGACCGAGTTCGCCGACGAGGTCAAGACGGTGCTCGAGCTCGGGGAACGCTACCCCGGCGACGCCGGGGTGCTGGCGGCGCTGTTGCTCAACCGCATCAGCCTGGCCCCGAATGAGGCGATCTTCGTTCCGGCCGGAAACCTGCACACCTACCTGCGGGGTTTCGCCGTCGAGGTGATGGCCAACTCCGACAACGTGCTCCGCGGCGGGCTGACCCCCAAGCACGTCGACGTCCCCGAGCTGCTGCGGGTCCTCGACTTCGAGCCCACCGCCGAGGCGCGGCTGCGCCCGCACGTCCGCCGCGAGGGTTTCGGGATGGTGTACGAGACCCCGGCCGAGGAGTTCGCGGTGGCGCTGCTGGCCCTGGAGGGCGAGTACCTCGGGCACGAGGTCGACGCGGCGTGCAGCCACGAGGGGCCGCAGGTCCTGCTGTGCACCGAGGGCGCCACGACGGTGCACGCCAAGTCCGGCTCGCTGACGCTGCGGCGCGGGATGGCCGCCTGGGTGGCCGCCGACGACGGTCCGATCCGGCTCGTCGCGCGCGAGCCGACCAAGCTGTTCAGGGCGACCGTGGGGCTGTGACGGCCCGCCGCTGCGGGGAGGCCTGCCGGCGCTCGCCCAGCCACAGCTTGAAGTTGTGCGCGATCGCCCGGCCGACGAGCCGCGGCGGCGGCACCATGTAGAGGCTGTCGAGCAGCGAGAACCGGCGCAGAAACCATTCGGCCAGCGCGGGTTCGGTCTCGGCCGCGCCGAGGAACTGGTCGAACAGCGCACCGACCGGCCGCCACCAGCGGGGGATGGGGTCGGTCTCGGCGTGGTGGAAGCTGACGTCGCCGATGGCGTTCATCAGCCACACCGGGTAGGTGGTCCTGGCGGTGGCCCGGTTCAGCGTCGCCGCCACCCGGTGCTCCGGCTGCTGCAGCGCCCGCCGCAGGTGCCCGGCCTGCAGCGACGCCATCGTCATACCCTGCCCGAAGGTGGGGTTGAAGCTGGCGACCGCGTCGCCGAACGGCACGATACCGCCCGGGAAGCGGTCCAGTTTGTCGTAGCGCCGCCACCGGCTGGTCGGGAACGCGTGGAACGCCGGCTCGTCGAGGGGCTCCGCCTGCGCCAGCGCGGCGGTGAAATGCGCCGGCAGCAGCTCGCCGGCCAGCGCCAGCATGTCCGGGAACGTCTGCGGCGGTTTGGCGTCGGCCACCCCGAAGGTGGTGAGCACCCAGGTGCCGTCCTCGTAGCACAGCATGCCCAGCCCCAGCGACTGGTCGTGGGAGGCCCCGGCGACGACGACCTTCTCGGCGATCAGGCCGTCGGGGATCCGTAGCTGCCGGGTGGCGTAGTTGATGCCGATGTCCAGGGTCCGTTCGGGCGGGCGCCGGTATCCCCACTGCTCGAGCCACACCGGTAGCCGGGTGCCGCGGCCGGCCGCGTCGACGACCAGGCCGGCCGGCACGAACTCGGTGCCGCCGGGGTCCAGCAGCACCCCGGTGACCCGCTGCCGGGCCCGGTCGAACCGGGGCTCGGCGACAAAGTGCCGCACGATCTCGACGTTGGCGATGTCGCGGACGCGCCGGCGCAGCTGCCATTCCAAGTGTGGGCGGCTGGGCACGTAGGCGGTGAATTCGTCGCGCAGCGTCTGCCCCATCCCGAGCACGTGACCCGCGGCGCCGAGGTGGATGCAGTCGGGCCGGTTCTCGAGCATCGGCACGCCCGCGGCGACCATGTCCTGCAGCAGCCCGGGGAACAGGCCGTCGAACTCGATCGCCCCGCGGGCCATCAGCATGTGCACGTGCCGGTCCTGGGGCACCGCCGCGCGATTTGCCGGGGTGTCGGGCAACTCGTCGCGTTCGTAGACGGTCACCCGGGCGTAGAACTCGGAGAGCACCCGGGCGGCGCACAACCCCGCGATGCTGGCCCCGATCACGACCGCGTGATCTCGTGTGCTGTCTTCGCCCCCAGACACCCTCGCAGCCTACCCAGTACTGTGCCGTCCAACGGATGACCAACGGGAGGGTGGATGGCCAATCGGTGGCGCATGAAGTCCGTCGAGCAATCGATCGCCGACACCGACGAGCCGGACACCCGGCTGCGCAAGGACCTCAACTGGTGGGACCTGGTGGTGTTCGGCGTCGCGGTGGTGATTGGCGCCGGCATCTTCACGGTGACCGCCTCGACCGCCGGCGACATCACCGGCCCGGCGATCTGGGTCTCGTTCGTGATCGCGGCGGTCACCTGCGCGCTGGCGGCGCTGTGCTACGCCGAGTTCGCCTCCACGCTGCCGGTGGCCGGCAGCGCCTACACCTTCTCCTACGCCACCTTCGGCGAGTTCCTGGCCTGGATCATCGGCTGGAACCTGTTGCTGGAACTGGCGATCGGCGCGGCCGTGGTGTCCAAGGGCTGGTCGACCTACCTGGCGACGGTGACCGGATTCGCCGGTAGCCGCCTGGCACTGGGATCGGTCCGGCTCGACTGGGGGGCGCTGCTGATCGTCGCGGTGGTGGCGACCCTGGTCGCGCTGGGCACCAAGTTGTCGTCGCGGTTCTCGGCGGTGGTCACCGGCGTCAAGGTGGCGGTGGTGGTGCTGGTCGTGGTGGTCGGCGCCTTCTACGTCAAGGGCTCGAACTACTCGCCGTTCATCCCGCCGCCCGAAGCGGGCCACGAGGCCTCGGGCGTCAACCAGTCGGTGCTGTCGCTGCTGACCGGGGCGCACAGCAGCCATTACGGCTGGTACGGCGTGCTGGCGGGGGCGTCGATCGTGTTCTTCGCGTTCATCGGCTTCGACATCGTGGCCACCATGGCCGAGGAGACCAAGCGGCCCCAGCGGGACGTCCCCAAGGGCATCCTGGTGTCGCTGGCGATCGTCACGGTCCTCTACGTCGCGGTGTCGGTCGTGCTGTCGGGCATGGTGCCCTACTGGAAACTCAAGACCGTCCCGGGCCTGGGGCAGGCCAACCTCGCCACGGCGTTCACCGCGAACGGTGTGCACTGGGCCAGCAAGGTCATCGCGGTCGGGGCGCTGGCCGGGCTGACCACCGTGGTGATGGTGCTGATCCTCGGGCAGTGCCGGATCCTGTTCGCGATGGCGCGCGACGGGCTGTTGCCGCGCTCGCTGGCCAAGACCGGTGCGCGGGGGACCCCCGTGCGGATCACCGTTCTGGTCGCGGTGGTGGTGGCGCTGACGGCCTCGGTGTTCCCGATCGACAAGCTCGAGGAGATGGTCAACGTCGGAACGCTGTTCGCGTTCGTCCTGGTCTCCGCCGGTGTCATGGTGCTGCGCCGCACGCGTCCCGATCTCGAGCGCGGCTTCCGGGCGCCGTGGGTGCCGCTGCTGCCGATCGCCTCGATCTGCGCCTGCGTGTGGCTGATGCTCAACCTCACCGCGCTGACCTGGATCCGTTTCGGGGTTTGGCTGCTCGTGGGGATCGGCATCTACCTCGGGTACGGGTACCGGCACTCGGCGCAGGGGCTCCGGGAGGCGGACCGGGTGGACGCCGCGTAATCGCTTTACAAAATAGCATCTTATGTCTAGACATGAGACGTATCAGGTCTTATTGTCAACCTCAAGTAGTGGTGTGACTCATGAGGAGGTTTGGCATATGACCACGCTCAACTCCCGGGCGGGCCGGGACGTCGAACGAGCCGAGGCGCCGGTCTGGCGGGACAAGAAGCGCCGGCTGTGGCTGCTCGGGCTCGTCGCCCCGACGGCGTTGTTCGTGATGCTGCCGTTGATCTGGGCGCTCAACCGGCTCGGGTGGCAGACCGGCTCGCAGGCGTTGCTGTGGATCGGCCCGCTGCTGGTCTACGTCGTGCTGCCGATCCTGGACCTGCGCTTCGGGCCGGACGGGCAGAACCCGCCCGACGAGGTGATGGAACGGCTGGAGAACGACAGGTACTACCGCTACTGCACCTACGTCTACGTCCCGTTCCAGTACTTGAGCGTGGTGATGGGCGCCTATCTGTTCACCGCTTCCGACCTGAGTTGGCTGGGCTATGACGGCGCGCTCGGCTGGGCGGGCAAGCTCGGCGTGGCGCTGTCGGTCGGCGTGCTCGGCGGTGTCGGCATCAACACCGCGCACGAGATGGGCCACAAGAAGGACTCGCTGGAGCGCTGGCTGTCGAAGATCACCCTGGCGCAGACCTGCTACGGGCACTTCTATATCGAGCACAACCGCGGCCACCACGTGCGGGTCGCCACCCCGGAGGACCCGGCCTCGGCCCGCTTCGGGGAGACGTTCTGGGAGTTCTTGCCGCGCAGCGTGTTCGGCAGCCTGCGCTCGTCGCTGCGGCTGGAGGCCCAGCGGCTTCGGCGGCTCGGCCGCAGCCCGTGGGACCCGCGGACCTACCTGTCCAACGACGTGCTCAACGCCTGGGGAATGTCGGTGCTGCTGTGGGGCGTGCTGATCGCGGTGTTCGGCCCTTCGCTGATTCCGTTCGTGCTGATCCAGGCCGTCTTCGGGTTCAGCCTGCTCGAGGCGGTCAACTACCTCGAGCACTATGGGCTGCTGCGGCAGCAGACCGCCGGCGGGCGCTACGAGCGCTGCGCGCCGGTGCACAGCTGGAACTCCGACCACATCGTCACCAACCTGTTCCTGTACCACCTGCAGCGGCACAGCGACCACCACGCCAACCCGACCCGCCGCTACCAGACGCTGCGCAGCATGCAAGGCGCCCCCAACCTGCCCAGCGGGTACGCGTCGATGATCTCGCTGACCTACTTCCCGCCGCTGTGGCGCAAGGTGATGGACCACCGGGTGCTCGCGCACTACGACGGTGACATCACCAGGGTCAACGTGCAGCCGCGCCTGCGGGCCAAGATGCTGGCCAGGTACGGGGCGCCCGAACAGGCGGAGGCGGCATGACCGCCTACCGCTGCCCGGGCTGCGGCTACGTCTACGACGAGGCCGAGGGCAATGCGCGCGAGGGCTTCCCGGCCGGCACGGCCTGGGATCGGATCCCCGACGACTGGTGCTGCCCGGACTGCGCGGTGCGCGAGAAGGTCGACTTCGAAATCGTGACTTCGAGACCGTGACTTCGAAACCCTGAGGAGTGAACCGATGAACGACTACAGGCTCTTCGTCTGCGTGCAGTGTGGCTTCGAGTACGACGAGGCCAAGGGCTGGCCGGAGGATGGCATCGAGCCCGGCACCCGCTGGGACGACATCCCCGAGGACTGGAGCTGCCCGGACTGCGGCGCGGCGAAGTCGGACTTCGAGATGGTGGAGATAGCGCGCCCGTGATCGGCCACCGCCATCCCCGCGAATGCGGCCGCGAAAACAGATATCGTCGCGCCTGTGAAGCGGATGCCGTACGCCGAGGCCTCGCGGCTGCTGCTGCGCGACTCGGTGCTCGACGCGATGCGGGAACTGCTGCTGGCCCGCGACTGGTCCGCCGTCACGCTGTCCGACGTGGCCCGCGCCGCCGGCGTCAGCCGGCAGACCATCTACAACGAGTTCGGCTCGCGGCAGGGCCTGGCGCAGGGGTACGCCCTGCGCCTGGCCGACCGGCTGGTCGATACCGTGCACGCCGCCCTGAACGCCCATGTCGGCGACATCTACGAGGCGTTCCTGCACGGCTTTCGCGACTTCTTCGCCGAGTCGGCGGCCGACCCGCTGGTGATCTCGTTGCTGACGGGGGTGGCCAAGCCCGATCTGCTGCAGATCATCACCACCGACAGCGCGCCCATCATCGCCCGCGCGTCGAGCCGGCTGACGACGGCGCTCACCCAGAGCTGGGTGGCCGCCAGCGACGAGGACGCCGGCGTGCTGGGCCGCGCTATCGTGCGGCTGGCGCTGAGCTACGTGTCCATGCCACCCGAGGCCGACCACGACGTCGCGGCCGACCTGGCCCGGTTGATGACGCCGTTCGCGGAGCGCCACGGCGTGGTCAATCTGCCCTGACGGCCTGCCCCGACTCTCCCTGATTGAGGGCCCGCGACGCCGCCTACTACAGTGGCGGAAGAACATACTAAAGCTAAGTACCGCTAGTGACGGTGAGCCTCGAGTAAGGATGAGAGACGCTATGACGACGACCGAAAAATCGCTGAGTGCCGACGTCCGGAACGGCATCGACTTCAAGGTTGCCGATCTGTCGCTGGCGGATTACGGGCGGCGCGACATCGAGCTCTCCGAGCAGGAGATGCCGGGTCTGATGTCGCTGCGCCGGGAGTACGCCGACGTGCAGCCCCTCAAGGGCGCGCGGATCTCGGGCTCGCTGCACATGACGGTCCAGACCGCGGTGCTCATCGAGACCCTGGTCTCGCTGGGCGCCGAGGTGCGCTGGGCGTCGTGCAACATCTTCT
Source organism: Mycobacterium sp. TH-M103 (assembly GCF_057473785.1). Lineage (NCBI taxonomy): Bacteria > Bacillati > Actinomycetota > Actinomycetes > Mycobacteriales > Mycobacteriaceae > Mycobacterium > Mycobacterium sp. TH-M103. The sequence continues at coordinate 1,076 of NZ_JBYCLG010000351.1, read as the reverse complement.
CCACCCAGGACCACGCGGCGGCGGCCGTCGTCGTCGGCCCCTACGGCACCCCCGAGGAGCCCAAGGGAGTTCCGGTGTTCGCCTGGAAGGGCGAGACGCTGGAGGAGTACTGGTGGGCCGCCGAGCAGATGCTGACGTGGCCCGACCAGCCGGCCAACATGATCCTCGACGACGGCGGCGACGCCACCATGTTGGTGCTGCGCGGCGCCCAGTACGAGAAGGCCGGCGTGGTGCCGCCCGCCGAGGACGACGACCCCACCGAGTGGAAGATCTTCCTGGAGCTGCTGCGCCGCCGTTTCGAGACCGACAAGGGCAAGTGGACCAAGATCGCCGAGTCGGTCAAGGGCGTCACCGAGGAGACCACCACCGGCGTGCTGCGGCTCTACCAGTTCGCCGCGGCCGGTGATCTGGCGTTCCCGGCGATCAACGTCAACGACTCTGTGACCAAGTCCAAGTTCGACAACAAGTACGGCTGCCGGCACTCCCTGATCGACGGGATCAACCGCGGCACCGACGTGCTGATCGGCGGCAAGAAGGTGCTGATCTGCGGCTACGGCGACGTGGGCAAGGGCTGCGCCGAATCGGTCAAGGGTCAGGGGGCGCGGGTCGTCGTCACCGAGATCGACCCGATCAACGCGCTGCAGGCGCTGATGGAGGGCTACGACGTCAAGACGGTCGAGGACGCCATCGCCGAGGCGGACATCGTCATCACCGCCACCGGCAACAAGGACATCATCACGCTGGCGCACATGAAGGCGATGAAGGACCATGCGGTCCTGGGCAACATCGGGCACTTCGACAACGAGATCCAGGTCGCCCAGCTCGAGAAGTCGGGCGCGACCAGGACCAACATCCGCCCGCAGGTCGACCTGTGGACGTTCCCCGACAGCGGCAAGTCGATCATCCTGCTGTCCGAGGGCCGGCTGCTGAACCTGGGCAACGCCACCGGCCACCCGTCGTTCGTGATGAGCAACAGCTTTTCCAACCAGGTGATCGCCCAGATCGAGCTGTGGACGAAGAACGACGAGTACGACAACGAGGTGTACCGGCTGCCCAAGCACCTCGACGAGAAGGTG
>NZ_JBYCLG010000350.1:0-1958 GCF_057473785.1 Mycobacterium sp. TH-M103 | reverse complement strand
CCGCGGCCATCGCCGCGGTGCCGTTGAAGCACGAGCCGCACTGCCCGGCGTTCTCGCGGTCGAAGTAGGCCAGCACCGACGCGGCGACCGCGACCGGGCAGTCGTCGGTGAGCACCGCGATCGCCCCGCACCCCAGGCCGCTGCCGAGGCCGCGCAGCGTCTCGTGGTCCAGGGTGGCGTCCAGCACGCTGCGGTCGAGCAGCCCGGCGAAGTAACCGCCCAGCAGCGCGCCCCGCACCCGCTCGGACGAAATGCCGTGCAAGGCGAGGAGTTCGGCGAACGGCAGGCCGTGCGGGATCTCGTAGAGGCCGGGCTGCCGGCCCCCGCCGGTCAGGGTCGCCAGGAAGGTTCCGGGTGACAACGAGGTGCCTAGCGAGCGGAACTCCGCCGCGCCGTGGCGCTGCAGGTGGGGCAGGTTGGCCAGGGTCTCGACATTGCTGACCAGGGTAGGGCGCCCGCCGACGCCGGCTTCGAACGGTCGCGGCGGCTTGTCCGTCGGCTTGGCCGGGCCACCGTTGATGAAGCGGGTGACCGCGGTCTCCTCGCCGGCGATGTAGGTCGGCTCGACGTCCCACAACTCGACCGTGATGTCGCCCAGCGCAGCGGGTTCCAGTTCGGTCAGGGCGGTTTCGACGCTGCGCGCGGATTCCGGGTCGGAGACGTAGACGTGGGCGCGGTGGGTGCCCACCATCGCCGCGGCAAGCCGCAGCCCGTCGAGCACCAGGTGCGGCCGGTGCCGCAGCAACCAGCGGTCCTTGATCGAAGCCGGCTCGCCCTCTTCGCCGTTGGCGACCACGACGGCGCCCCGGCGGGCGCGCCCGTTGTCGCGCACCGCGCGCAGCTTGACCGCGAGCGGGAAGGCCGCACCGCCACGGCCCTGCAAACCGCTGCGCTCGACTTCGCCGAGCAGCTCGTCGGGGGCCGCAAGCGTTTGATAGCCGCCGCGCGCCCGGTATGTGGCGTAAGCCTCGCGCGCGCGGGCGGACTCGTCGCCGAGCAGCCGCGGCGCACACCCGGGCCATGCGGTGACCGTGATCGCCGGCGCGGCGCTGGTTTCCATCAGCTGACTCCCAACGTCCCGGGCCGGGCTAACCTCGAGCACATGCGAACTGCCGTGGTGCGCGTCAATGTCGACCCGCCGGGTCTGCTGACTCCCGCACAACTAGACGAGGGCATGGCGGCGCTCCTCGGGCTCGCCCGCGAACTGGGTGCCGACGTCGTCGACAACAATCTCGCGGCCATGCCGCCGGGCCGCCGGGAGGCGGAGCTGCTCATCGCCGGCGACGACGTGGCGGCCCTCACCGACCGGGCGATCAGCCTGTGCGCCAGAGCGTTCGGCACTGTGCCGGCCCCCGGGGTGGTCACCTACGTCAGCAGGGGCACCGACGACGACGCGCACGGTGTGCTCTCCGCGTTCGGTCTCACCGGCCAGATCGTTCGCACGCCCGGCGACGACGGCTTCGACATCGTCCACGTGACGCTGCGCGAGGCCGATCTCGACAGCATCCCGGAAAGCCGGATCCACACCGCGCTCGAGGCGTCGCTGAACTGCGAGGTTCACATCCACACCGTGTGAACGCATCAGGAGCCCAGGAATTCCAGGATCGGGGGTGCGGCCTGTACCCAGGTGTCGAACATGTTGAAGTGCTGCACCCGACCCGCCGCGCGGTCCTCGGAGGCGCGTTCCCAGGCGTCCTCGGGCCAGGGCGGGTCGATGAGCGTGGATCCCTTGATCAGGCAGCTGACCTCCAGCGAAGTCCGCTTCGGGTGGTCCATGTCGTTCTCGCCGCCCCGGATGATCAGCGTGGGAACTTCGATCCGGTCGAACATTTCGTCCTCGACGCCGGGAATCGTCTGGCCCGGCTTGGACACGAACGCGTTCAGCCAGCGCAACATCACCTTGAGGAACTCGCCGGAGTCGAAGTCGAGGAACCGCTGTTTGTTGTCGGGGTTCTCCT
>NZ_JBYCLG010000349.1:0-3700 GCF_057473785.1 Mycobacterium sp. TH-M103 | reverse complement strand
GTGTTCCTGACCAGCTTCCTGCCCGGACACCGCAAGAAGTTCGGCATCGACGTCGACGACATCCGCGCGGTCAACCCCGACATCATCTACGCGCGCGGCAGCGCGCTCGGCCCGCGCGGCGCGGAGTCGGAGAAGGGCGGCTACGACATGACCGCCTTCTGGTGCCGGGCCGGAACCGCCGCCACCATCACGCCGCCCGGGACGCCGGGCATGATCGGGCCGCCCGGGCCGGCCTACGGCGACACGATCTCGGGCACCAACCTCGCCGGTGGCATCGCCGCGGCGCTGCTCAAGCGGGAGCGCACCGGCGAGCCGTCGGTCGTGGACGTCTCGCTGCTGGGCAGCGGCCTGTGGTCGATGGGCCACACGGTGGCGTTGACGACGCATCTGGGTCAGCGACTGGAGGCGCCGCCGCCCGGTGTGCACGGCTCGCCGATCAACCCGCTGGTGGGGGTGTACGCGACATCGGACGGCCGCTACATCTCCCTGGTGATGATGCAGCCCACCAAGTTCTGGGCCGACGTGTGCCGCCACGTCGACCTACCGGAACTGGCCGACGACCCGCGGTTCTCCACGACGGAGAAGATCGCCGCCAACACCGCCGACGCGGTGGAGATCCTGACCAAGGCCATCGGTGCGCGCACGCTGGCCGAGTGGCGCGAACGCTTCGCCACGCTCGCGGGGCCGTGGGCCCCGGTCCAGGACACCCTGCAGGCCGCCGACGACGCACAGGTCCGGTCCAACGAGTACATCGTGCGCGCGGGCGAACTCGAACTCGTCGCCAACCCGGTCCAGTTCGATGTCGGAGCCCCGCAGACGGGCCCGGCGCCCGGGTTCGCCGAGCAGACCGACGAGATCCTGATGGAGATCGGCCTCGACTGGGACCGCATCATCGAGCTCAAGACGGCCGGCGCCGTCACCTAGGACCAACGTTGCCAGCGACGCTCGAGCCGACCGCCACTTCCGTTGGAACGTGGCGGTACTTCCCGGATTCTGTGAATACGGGCCGCCTGATAACGGTTGCGCGGTTTGGGTTCCGCCTGGACGCCGCATGAGTCATAATCGCCGGACGCTTCAAGCCATGGGGGCTTGTTCGGCCACCTGTGTTTCGGAGTGTCCACTCACGCAACAGAACGGAGGACCGGCGTGAGGACGGTCGACGCTGTAGCCGCGACCGCCGGCCACGTCCGGCGGCCCCGGATCGGTCTGGCGCACAGCGTGGTTCGTTCCGATGCCACAAGTCCGGAGGAGCGTGGCAACGATGGCGAGTAGAGGCGCGGAGCGCTGGACAGCGGGCATCTCGCTGGGGCGCGGCTCGAAGCCCATGGAGGCCATCGGTGGCCTGTTCGCGATGTCGGCCGACGCGGTCCGGTTCCTGTTCCGCCGGCCCTTCCAATGGCGCGAGTTCCTCGAACAGTCGTGGTTCGTCGCGCGGGTCGCGATCGCGCCCACCTTGCTGGTGGCCATCCCCTTCACCGTGCTGGTCAGCTTCACCCTCAACATCCTGTTGCGGGAACTCGGTGCCGCGGACCTCTCCGGTGCGGGTGCCGCGTTCGGCGCGGTGACCCAGGTCGGTCCCATGGTGACGGTGCTGATCGTGGCCGGCGCCGGGGCCACGGCGATGTGCGCGGACCTGGGATCGCGAACGATCCGCGAGGAGATCGACGCGATGGAGGTGCTGGGCATCAACCCGATCCAGCGCCTGGTGACCCCCCGCATGCTGGCGGCGGGACTGGTGGCCCTGCTGCTCAACAGCCTGGTGGTCATCATCGGCATCGTGGGCGGATACGTCTTCTCGGTGCTCGTCCAGGACGTCAACCCCGGCGCGTTCGCCGCCGGCATCACCCTGCTCACCGGCGTGCCCGAGGTCATCATCTCCTGCGTCAAGGCAGCGCTTTTCGGTCTGATCGCCGGGCTGGTCGCGTGCTACCGCGGGCTGACGATCACCTCCGGTGGCGCCAAGGCCGTCGGCAACGCCGTCAATGAGACGGTGGTCTACGCGTTCATGTCGCTGTTCGTGGTCAACGTCGTCGTCACCGCGATCGGCATCCGGATGTCGGCCAAGTAGAAGAACTCCGAAGGAGGTGTGAGGACACACTGTGACGCTGCGAGCCGCCTACCCGCGTCTGACGCGACAACTCGACAAGCCGGTCGCCACCTTGGGCCGAATCGGCGATCACACGCTCTTCTACGGCAAGGCGCTCGCCGGCGTTCCGTTCGCGTTCACGCACTACCGGCGGGAAGTCATTCGCCTGGTCGCCGAAATCAGCATGGGCGCCGGGACTTTGGCCATGATCGGCGGGACCCTGGCGATCGTGGGCTTTTTGACCCTGGCCGCCGGCGGCACGCTGGCCGTGCAGGGCTACAGCTCGCTGGGCAACATCGGCATCGAGGCGCTGACGGGTTTTTTGGCGGCCTTCATCAACGTTCGCATCGCGGCGCCGATCGTCGCGGGAATCGGTCTCGCGGCCACGTTCGGTGCCGGCGTCACCGCGCAGTTGGGTGCCATGCGGATCAACGAGGAGATCGACGCGCTGGAATCCATGGCGATTCGGCCGGTGTCCTACCTGGTGAGCACCCGCATCGTGGCCGGGATGCTGGCCATCACCCCGTTGTATTCGATCGCCGTCATCCTGTCTTTCATGGCCAGCCAGTTCGTGACGGTGGTGTTGTTCGGCCAGTCCGGCGGCCTGTACCAGCACTACTTCACGACCTTCCTGAACCCCATCGACCTGTTGTGGTCGTTCCTGCAAGCCGTTTTGATGGCGCTCACGATCTTGTTGATCCATACGTACTTCGGTTACTTCGCCTCCGGCGGGCCGGCCGGTGTCGGCGTCGCGACCGGCAACGCGGTGCGCACGTCGCTGATCGTGGTCGTCTCGGTGACGCTGCTGGTATCGCTGTCCATCTATGGCTCCAACGGCAACTTCCACTTGTCCGGGTAGCGCAGGAGACATGACGTGACGGAGCATCTCGGTCCCGGCCCCATCCATCGTTCGGAAACCACCAGCGCCGCAAGACCGGTCGCGGCGGCGCCCGGCAGTCACTTCGGCGCGGAGTCGTATGCCCGCCCCCTGGCGGGCCTGGCGACCATCGTGGTGGTCGCCGCGATCGTCGGCGTCGCCGTGGGCCTGTTCCAGGGCGACTTCACCACGAGCATCCCGGTTACCGTGGTCTCGCAGCGTGCGGGCCTGGTGATGAACCCCGACGCCAAGGTGAAGATGCGCGGAGTCGAGGTGGGCAAGGTCGCCTCGATCGACGTGCGGCCCGACGGTCAGGCCGTCCTGCACCTTGCGCTCGAGCCCTCGCAGCTGCACTTCATTCCCGCCAATGTGCTCGTCGACATCGCCTCGACCTCCGTCTTCGGCGCCAAGTTCGTCGAACTGATACCGCCGGCCCAGCCCTCGGCGCAGGCGTTGCACCCCGGTCAGGTCCTCGAGGGCAAGCACGTCACCGTCGAGATCAACACGGTGTTCCAGCAACTCACGTCGTTGTTGTCGACCATCGATCCGGCCAAGCTCAACGAAACCCTCGGCGCGCTCGCGTCGGCGGTCAATGGGCGGGGCCACAAGATCGGCCAGATGCTGTCCGACCTGGATTCGTTCCTGGCCAAGCAGGAGCCCAGCCTGCCCGCGCTGAGTCACGACCTCGAGGTCCTGCCCGCGGTCAGCAACGCCTACGCCGACGCGGCGCCGGATCT
>NZ_JBYCLG010000348.1:0-4184 GCF_057473785.1 Mycobacterium sp. TH-M103 | reverse complement strand
CGCCAGACTATTCCCTGGGCGAATCCCATTGTGCTAGAATACAACTCGTAGTCAAATCACCTCTGACTTACACAGAAATCGTGACAGGCTCCGACCGCCTCGTCCATGTTCGCCTGGAGTCTGTCGAGCCAGGCCGCGCACGTGCGCGCGTAGTGTTCGCGATGGTTGACCACCGACCTGACCTCGAAGAGCTTCTCGGAGGCGTGCACGATTTCGGCGAGCCTGGGCAGGTCCGACTCCGGGAAGATGTGCTGCACGATGAACAGGGTGTCTTTCAGCCCCTGCTCGTCGAGCGCGACGCTGCCCTTGCCGATGGTCTGCAACGCCATGCCCGCCCCGGGCTTGAGCGCCTCGTGGCATTTCTCGAAGAACGCCCGGTAGGCGGCGACCTTGCGCGACCGCTCCCACCCGAACTTGACGAAGTGTTCCATGGCGCCGACGCTGATCAGCGCGTCGTAGGGCTCATCGGGAACGAAGTCGGCCCAGTCCTGCACCCGCACCTGCAGGCGCGAGTCGTCGAGTTCCTCGATGTGGCGGGCCTGCGCCTCGCTCAGGGTCAGGCCCGTGACGTGTTCCACCTCGTGCGCGGCGACCAGGCGTTGCATGGCCGAGCCCCAGCCACACCCGATGTCCAGCACGCGTTTGCGCCCACGGGCACCGGCCAGCGACGCCAGGTAGTCGATCTTGCGGGTCTGCGCCGCCGACAGGGAGTCGTCGTTGGTCTGCCACAAGCCGCACGAGTACGTCATGGACTCGTCCAGCCACAGCGAGTAGAACGCGTCGCTGACGTCATAGTGGTGCTGGATTGATTCGGCGGATGCCCCCCGGTCGGTTGTCGTCGTCATGCCCACGCCCCCTTAGCTGCGATATTGCGGATTTCCTGCGATTCGGTGCCGTCGAACGACGACGTCAGGCCGGAATTTGCATTTCGGCGAACTTGTCCTGCAGGTATTGCTCGGCGCAGGCGGAGCGGCGGATCTTGCCGCTGGTGGTGATCGGGATGGAGCCGGGCGGCACCACGACCACGTCGGCGACTCGCAGGCTGTGCGACTCCGAGACGGCCGTCTTGACCCGTTGTTTGACGGTGCGGACGTCCACCGCACCGCCGCCCTCATTGCCCCTCTTCTTGAACTCGATGATCGTGACCAGTTGCTCGCGCTGGCCGTTGGGCACCGAGATCGCCGCGGCGCGCCCGGCCGTGATCTCCTGGATGGTGGCCTCGATGTCGTCGGGGTAGTGGTTGCGCCCGTCCACGATCAGCAAATCCTTGATGCGGCCGACGATGAACAACTCGTCGTCGGAGATGACCCCCAGGTCACCGGTGCGCAGCCAGGGACCCTCCGGTGTGCCCGGCGACGGGCCGGCGATCCGTCCCCCGAAAGTCCTTGCCGTCAGCTCCGGGTTGCGCCAGTAACCGCCGGCGACGTTCTCCCCGTGCACCCAGATCTCGCCGACCTTGCCGGCCGGGTTCTCCTGGCACGTCCCGGGGTCGACGATCCGCGCGGTGCAGGCACGCGAGCGGCCGTGGCCGACGAGCTCGGAGCCCCCGCCGCTCTCGTCGAGACGCTCGGCGTAGCCGCTCGACAGCTTCTCGTAGTCGAAGCGGGCCGTTACCGGGGCACGCCCCGGGGTCGACGACGCGACGTACACCATCGCCTCGGCCAGCCCGTAGGACGGCTTCAACGCGGTGCCGGGCAGGTTGAACGACGCGAAGCGTTGCGTGAAGCGCCGGATCGTCGCGGCGTGAATCCGCTCGGCACCGCTCAGGATCGTGTGCACGTTTCCGAGGTCGAGGCCGGCCATGTCCTCGTCCTTGGTCCGCCGCGCGGCCAGCTCGAACGCGAAGTTCGGTGCGGCGGAAAAAGAGTGGTGGGCAGCCAGCATCTGGATCCACCGCGACGGCTTCTGCAGGAACGCCGTCGGACTGGTCAGCACCGCGGGGAACCCCCGCAGCACGGGGGCCACCACGCCGAGCAGCAGACCCATGTCGTGGTAGAAGGGGAGCCACGACACCATCGTGATGTCCGGCGGTGGCACCTTCCCGTTGTCCTCGAAGTAGTCGTCGATCACCTGGTCGAGGTTGGCGATGACGTTGCGGTGTGTCACCACGACCGCCGCCGGTGCCCGGGTGGAGCCCGAGGTGTATTGCAGCAGTGCCACTTTCGTCTTCGGCGTCGCGCTCTCCCGGCTGGCGGCGCCGGCGCCGATGTCGAGGTCCAGGGCGTCAAGTTCGATCACGGCCGGCGCGCGGCCGGCGACGTCGCGCGCACAGGAAACGACGTCGTCGACGGAGTCCGACGTCGTCAGGATCGCCACCGGGGCGCTGTCGTTGACCGCCGCGGCAACCCGCTCGTCGTGCGTACCGAACTGCGGCACGGGCAGCGGCACCGCGATGTAGCCGGCCGCCATGGCGCCGAGAAACCCGATGATGTAGTCGAGACCCTGGGGAGCGCATATCGCGACCCGGTCCCCCGGCGATCCACAGGAGGCCAACTCCCCGGCCAGCGCCTGCACGCGCCGCTGCACCTCGGACCTCGTCAGCGTCTCCGAGTAGCCCCGCGGATCGAGTTCGTAGTCGATGAACGTGAACGCGGCCGCATCAGGCTCACGCGAGGCATTCTCGCGCAAGACGGCAGGTATGGACCAATCCCCCACTAACAACCCCCAGTAACACAGCTGTACAGATTTGCTTTTTCCCCGACCCAAAATCGAGCATACGTGGCCCATTCGGACGAAACCCCTCGGTTCCGGAGCGGTACCCCGTTCGGCCGGTATGTAATCGCGTTGCGCCGAAAGACTTTCAGCGTCACGAATGCACGAGCACAGACCTTTTTCTATGTTTGCCCGGCGCCGCAACCGCGATAGCCGGGGTCACCGTGCGGCCGTGCGCGCACCACGCGGCGCCGTTGGTACGTACGTACCGCTTTTGGCCGCGACACCGCCCCCGGAGTGCCGGAACCGGCCCTGCGGCGCGGCGCCCAGTTTACGGCGACACCAACCGGTGGCCGGCACACCCGCGCCCACCGCGGCGCTTGCCACCCACGTTGGTTTGCTGCCGCGATTTGCCCGGTCGCCGCGCCTGCGATTCCACGCCCGGGCCGCCTCCGCCCGCCCGCGGGCGCGCTCTGGCCGCCACAGCGCTCACTGTGGAGTTGCACACATCGCAAAGCCTCAGGCAAGGCACAGCAGATTCCTATATTCTTGGCGCGGGGATTAATTCAACGTTCATCCGGGGGTGATGGGCCTCAGCCCCGGCACAAGGACATCTTTTCCTCGATGTCGCCCACCAGCTGCGGCAGGTGGTCGTCGAGATAGAAGTGATGGCCGGGAAACACCCGCGCACTGAACGCCGACGAGGTGCGCTCGGCCCACGGAGCGACTTTCTCCGGGGTGGCGACTTCGTCGGTATCACCCAGGAACGCGAAAATCGGACACGACACACTCGCGTCGGGCGCGCACTCGTACTTGGTGATGGCCTTGAAGCCGCGCAACGTCGGCAGAATTTTCGCCGCGAATTGCTCGTCGGCCAGAAATTCCGGGTTCACACCGGTCATTTCGCTGACCGCATCGAGCAGCCCGCGATCGGAGTCGGGAATATAGTCGTAGCCGATGCGGCCGGGCGCCGCACACGCCGAGACGAACAGCGCGGCGATGGGATTGCCCGCCGCCTCGAACCGGCACGCCACCTCGAACGCGACCAACGCCCCCATGCTGTGGCCGAAGAACGCGACCTTGTCCTCGGACCGCTCGGCCGGCGGCAGCATCCGGCAGACCTGGTCGGCCAGGTCACCGATCCCGGTGAAGGACGCGAGATCCTGCGTGCCGCGCCGTCCGGGATATTGCACCGCAACGCATTTGACGTTCGAGAACGTCTTGGCGAACGGGACGTAGTACTGCGCCGATCCGCCGGCGTGCGGGAACACGTAGAGTTTCTGCGTACCGCCACTCACGAATCCACCGTACCCGGGTCGTTCAGGTGCCCGGCAGCAACTCCCGCAGCGCCGCACGGCCCCGCTCGTCGAGCGGCAGCAACGGCGGGCGCGGATCACCGACCGGGAAGCCGAGCAGTTCCAGTCCCGCCTTGACCGTGGTGGCCAGTCCCCCGGCGACGATGAACTCCAGCAAGCCTTTCAGGTCGTCGTAGCGGGCGCGCGCCGTGTCGAGGTCACCCGCGCGCACCGCGT
>NZ_JBYCLG010000347.1:0-10392 GCF_057473785.1 Mycobacterium sp. TH-M103 | reverse complement strand
TCCTGGCCAAGCAGGAGCCCAGCCTGCCCGCGCTGAGTCACGACCTCGAGGTCCTGCCCGCGGTCAGCAACGCCTACGCCGACGCGGCGCCGGATCTCCTCGCCACGGCCGACAACACGGTCAAGCTGAGCAAGTCGATCGTCGACGAGCAACAAAACCTGGATGCCTTCCTGATGAGCTCGATTGGCTTGGCCGACATGGGCAACGACGTGTTAGGCGGCAACAGGCAGGCACTGACCGACGTCCTGCATCTGGCGGCGCCGACCACCGACCTGCTCAACGAGTACCACCAGGCGCTGTGGTGCGGCATCGCTGGATCGCTGGTGAACCTCAAGGCTCCGCCCCTGCCCGAGCCGATGGTCAAGGTGGCGGTCTACCTCGGTTTCGGCGCCGAACGCTACCGCTATCCCGCCAACCTGCCGAAGGTGGCCGCGACCGGCGGTCCCCAGTGCCAGGACCTGCCCGTGGTGCCGTTCGATGTCGCTCCACCTTTCGTGGTGGCCGACGTCGGCGCCAACCCGCAGGAGTACGGCAACCCGCAATTGCTGCTCAACTCCGACGCGCTCAAACAGTTGCTGTACGGCCCGATCGACGGGCCACCGCGCAACTCCTTCCAGGTGGGACAACCCGGATGAGCGGCTCGCGCGCGATGATCATCAAGTTCGGGGCGTTCGCCGCCGTGATGATCCTGTTGACGGTGTTCCTGTTCTTCATCTTCGGGCAGTACACCACCGGTTCGACGAACGGGTACTCGGCACAGTTCACCGACGTGTCACGGCTCAAGCCCGGCGAGACCGTGCGGGTCGCCGGGGTGCGGGTGGGTACGGTCAACAGCGTTTCGCTGCGTCCGGACAAAACGGTTCTCGTGAAGTTCGACGCGGAGCGGAAAGTCGTGCTCACCAACGGAACCCGGGCTGTGATCCGCTACCTGAACCTGGTCGGCGACCGCTACCTCGAACTCGTCGACGGCCCCGGATCCACCAAGTTGCTGCCGCCCGGCTCGGAGATCCCAATCGATCGCACGGCACCGGCCCTCGACATCGACCTGCTGCTCGGTGGGCTGAAGCCGGTTACCCAGGGCCTCAACCCGCAGGACGTCAACGCGCTGAGCGCCTCGCTCATCCAGGTCTTCCAGGGCGAGGGCGACACCCTGCAGTCGCTGATGGCCAAGTCGTCGTCCTTTTCGAACGCGTTGGCCGACAACAACGAGACGGTGCAGGCGCTGATCGACAACCTCAACACCGTGGTGGGCACGGTCGACAAGGAGGGCAATAAATTCTCCGGGGCCATCGAGCGCCTCGAGAAATTGGTCAGCGGACTGTCGCAGGATCGCGACACCATCGGTACCGCGATCACCGCCCTGGACAATGGAACCGCGTCGATCGCGAGTCTGCTGGGACGCGCCCGCGCGCCCCTGGCCGGCACCGTGGACCAGTTGAATCGGTTGGCCCCTCTGCTGGACAAGGACAAGAACCTCCTCGACATCTCGCTGCAAAAACTGCCGAACAACTACCGGAAGCTGACCAGGCTCGGCGCCTACGGTGCCTGGTTCCCCTACTATCTGTGCGGTCTGGCGCTGCGTGTATCCGATCTGCAGTACCGGACGGTCGAGGTGGGTATCAACCACCAGGTCACCGGGAGATGCGCGGAACCGAAGGATCCCGATGAATAAGTACCGCGGAGCAGGCCTCATTCGAGCCGGGTTCATCGGCGCCGTCCTGATAATGCTGGTCATTGCCGTCGGGCTGAATCCCGACCAGCTGATACAGCGGGCTACCACGGTCCGGTACCAGGCGTTGTTCTCCGATGCCGGCGGTCTCGCCCAGGGCAATGACGTGACGGTGTCAGGCATGAAGGTGGGCAGCGTGACCGGCATGGCGCTGCAGCACGGCGACGTGCTGGTGACGTTCACCGTCAACGGGAACGTCGGGCTCGGGTCGGCCAGCACCGCACACATCAGGACAGGCTCGCTGCTGGGACAACGAGTGCTGACCGTCGAGTCCGCCGGCAGCGGCACCATGCGCCCGATGACCGTCATCCCGGCGTCGCGCACGTCGTCCCCCTACTCGCTGTCGGAGGCCATCAGCGACCTGGCGACCGACGTCAAGGGGACCAACACCGAATCGCTCAACCAGTCCCTCGACACTTTGTCCGCGACCCTGGATCAGGTTGCGCCGCAACTGGGGCCCACGTTCGACAGCCTGACCCGGATTTCCAAGACCCTCAATGCCCGTAACGAGACACTCGGCGAGTTGCTCAAGGGTGCCGGCGACGTCACCGGCATCCTGTCGCAACGCAGCAACCAACTGAACACGTTGATCCTCAACGCCAATGACCTCCTGTCCATGCTGGTCACGCGACGGCAGGCGATCGTCCGGCTGTTGTCCAGCACCTCCGCGGTGGCCAGGCAGTTGTCCGGTCTGGTGCACGACAACGAGGCGAAGTTGGCGCCGTCGCTGGAGAAATTGAACTCCGTGACCGCGATGTTGGAGAAGAACCGCGACAACCTCTCCAAAGCGCTGCCCGGCCTTGCGAAGTACGAGCTGACGCAGGGGGAGACCGTGTCCAGCGGGTTCTACTACAACCCGCTCATCCCGAACCTGTTCCAGCTGCAATTCTTCCAATGGCTGTTCGACTACGCGTTCGGCTTCCGCGCCTACGGCGCTCCCGGTCAACCCCCGGACACCGCCGGACCGCGCGCGTTGCTCCCGTTCCCGTTCAACATGCAACCGGGAGGTTCGCGGTGATGCGGCTCGGGGCGATTCCCCGCCACAGGTTCAGGACGGTCCTGGCCGTCGCCTTGGCCGGGCTCTTGGTGGTCGGGGCGGCTGTTGCCATGCGCAACACCTTCTTTCGGCCGAAGACGATCACCGCGTACTTTCCCACCACCACCGCGATCTACCCGGGCGACGACGTGCGGGTCTCCGGCATGAAGGTCGGGACCATCGCGTCCATCCGGCCGCAGGGCACCCGGGCCGAGATGGTCATGCACGTCGATCGCAACGTGCCCATCCCGGCGGATGCGCGGGCGGTGATCGTCGCCCAGAACCTGGTGGCGGCGCGCTACGTCCAGCTCACCCCGGCCTACCGGTCGAGTGGCCCCACCATGCACGACGGCGCGGTCATACCGGTCGACCGGACGGCCGTGCCCGTCGAATGGGACGAGGTCAAAGACCAGTTGATGCGGATGGCAACGGAATTGGGGCCCAACAGCAAGGTGTCCACCCCGTCGGTGGCGCGGTTCATCGACAGCGCCGCCGACGCGCTCGGCGGTGGCAACGGTGAGAAGCTGCGCCAGACGCTGTCTGAGCTGTCGGGGGTGGGGCGGATCTTGGCGGACGGAAGCGGCAACATCGTCGACATCATCAAGAATCTGCAGACTTTCGTCGGCGCCCTGCGCGACAGCAACGTCCAGCTCGTCCAGTTCAACAACCGGCTGGCCACACTCACCAGCGTCCTCGACGACAACAAATCCGACCTCGATGCGGCCATGACGGACCTGTCGAGTGCGGTCGGGGAAGTGCAGCGCTTCATCGCGGGCGTCCGCGACCAGACGTCGGAACAGGTAACGCGGCTGGCCGACCTCACGCAGATCCTCGTAGACAACAAGATGGCACTCAAGAACGTTCTGCACGTGACGCCGAACGCTCTTGCCAACGCCTACAACGACTACGACCCCGACGTCGGAAACATCCGCGGTGGGGTGGGATTGCAGAACTTCAGCAACCCGACGTGGACCTTCTGCTCACAGATCGGGGCCTTGGAAAACGGCACCGGGGTCGAGACGGGCAAGTTGTGCGGCCTGTATCTGAGCCCGGCCTTGAAGGTGTTCAACCCGTTGATGTTCTTCAACTTCAACTACTTCCCGTTGCCGGTCAATCCGCTGCTGGCGCCGGCGTTCGACGCGCGCAACGTCGTGTACACCGAGGAACGGCTGAAGCCCGGCGGGGAGGGCCCGAAGCTGGCACCGCCCGAGTTGCCGCCCGCGGTGTCCGCGTACACCGGGCTGCCCGGCGATTACCCGTCCGCGCCGCCGCCACCCGGGCCGCCGGCGCGGATACCCGGAGCCGCCATGCCGGAGCCGCCCCCGCCGAGCACACCGGCAGAGCCGGCGCCGGCTCCGGCCAGCGTCCCGGACATGCTGCTCCCAGCGGAAAGTGGGCAACCATGAGGGCTCGATTCGCCGTACCCGCGTTGCGGAGGCTCCTCGGGCTCGCCTGCTGCGTCATGCTCGCCACGAGCGGATGCGCTTTCAACGGTCTGAACTCTCTGCCCTTGCCGGGTGCGGTCGGACGCGGACCTGGCGCCAGCGTCTACCACGTCCAGCTGGCCAATGTAGGCACGCTGGAGGCGAATTCACCGGTGATGATCGACGACGTCATCGTCGGCAGCATCAGCAAGATGACGGTGCAGGGCTGGCACGCCAACGTGGACATCTCGCTGCGGCCCGGGGTCGCGATCCCGGCCAATGTCGTGGCGAAGGTCGGCCAGACCAGCCTGTTGGGATCGATGCACCTGGAACTCAATCCGCCGCTCGGTCAACCGGCCAGCGGACGGCTGCAGCCCGGCGCCACGATCCCGTTGAACCGGTCGTCTACCTATCCATCGACCGAGCAGACGCTGTCGTCGTTGTCGGTGATCCTCAACGCCGGGGGGCTCGGGCAGATCGGGGACATCATCCACAATTTCAACGCCAGCCTGTCCGGGCGCGCGGGCGACGTTCGCGACCTGCTGGCGCGGCTCGACAGGTTCGTGGGCACTCTCGACCAGCAGCGCGGCAACCTCGTCGCATCCATACAGGCGCTGAACCGGCTCTCAGGCACCTTCGCCGCGCAGCGCGACGTGATCACCCAGGCGCTGTACAAGATTCCGCCCGCACTGGACGTTCTGAACAAGGAGCGGCCCCAGTTGACGACGGCTTTGAACAGGCTGGGAACGTTCGGCAACACCGCCACCAAGCTCGTGAACGACGCGGGATCCGACTTGGTCAGGAACCTGAAGAACCTGGGGCCAACGCTTGCGGCGCTCGCCGACATCGGGCCCGACCTGGACGCTGCCCTTGCCTATGCGCCCACTTTCCCATTCACCCAGGGTTTCATCGACCGGAACATCCGGGGCGATTACGTCAACGGCTTCTTCTACATCGACTTGACGAACGCCGGTCTGCGCAAGAGCATCCTGCGGGGCACCCACTGGGAACGCCTGGGCGCCGAGGTCGTGCCGGCGCCCGGGGACCCGGAGTACTTGCTGTACAAGTACGGAGCTCCACCCGGCGCACCCGGAGGCGTGACCGGGCCGGGGCCGGTCGGGGAACCGATGCGCGGCCCGAACGCGGCGCCATGGCAACCCGGCGTGCCGGCGCCGTACGTGCCACCGGCAACTGCCAACCCGCAGTCGGCGGACGCGCCGCCGCCTACGCCGCCGGCGCCGGTATCGCCCCTGGTCGCCGGCCTGACGATGCTCGGGCCGGACGCTGCGCCCGAACCGTCGTCGTCGCCGCCGGCTTTGCCCGGACCGCCGCAACGGGAGGCATCGCCCGCGGACCAGGGCGCCCCGGTGCCGGGCGCGACGCCGGTTCAGCCGACGGACGGAGGCCGGTAGATGCTGACCCGTTTCGTCCGAATCCAGTTGGCGGTGTTCGCCATCGCGGGAACCATCGGCATCGTCCTGATGGTGTTGTGGTACGTCCAGGCTCCGACGCTGCTGGGCGTCGGCAAGATGACGGTCACGCTGAAGCTGCCGGCCACGGGTGGGCTCTACCGCTTCAGCAACGTGACCTACCGCGGGGTGCAGATGGGCAAGGTGACGTCGGTGGGTTTGACGCCCCACGGCGCGGAAGCCACTCTCTCCCTTGATACCTCGCCCAAGATTCCGGCGGACCTCAAAGCCGAGGTGCGCAGCGTCTCCGCGGTCGGTGAGTACTACGTGGATCTGCGCCCGCGAACCGACTCGGCGCCCTACCTGCACGACGGCTCGGTCATCGCCGTGAACGACGCCTCGATCCCGCAGCCGGTCGGTCCCGTGCTCGACCAGAGCAGCAAGTTGATCAACAGCATTCCCAAGGGCAAGCTCGGTCAGTTGCTCGACGAGACCTTCCAGGCGTTCAACGGCGCCGGTTACGATTTCAAGTCGCTGTTCGACTCTTCGGCGAAATTCTCCGGCGACCTCAACGGCGTCGCCGACCGCGCCCGGAGCCTGACCGACGACACGGGGCCATTCCTCGACACGCAGGAAAAGACCACCGACTCGATCCGATTGTGGGCGCGCAGCCTTGCCGGTGTCTCCGGTCAACTCGCTCAGAACGACCCACAGATCCGCACTCTGCTGGCCAGGGGGCCGGGAGCCTTCGACGAGGCGTCCAGACTGCTCGAGCAGATCAAACCAACGCTGCCCGTGCTGCTCGCCAACCTCACCACCGTTGGCCAGATCGGCATCACCTACCACGCCTCGCTCGAGCAGGCACTTGTATTGCTGCCGCCGTTCACCGCCGCGATTCAGTCGTTCATCGGCACGAAGAGCCCCAACGGGCTGGCCACCGGTGCGTTCAATCTTGTCCTCAGCGATCCCCCCGCCTGCACGGTCGGCTTTCTGCCGCCGAGCGAATGGCGCGCTCCGTCCGACACCCGGATCGTCGACACCCCCGACGGGTTGTACTGCAAGCTGCCGCAGGATTCACCGATCGGCGTCCGCGGTGCCCGCAACTATCCGTGTATGGGCCAGCCCGGTAAGCGCGCGCCCACGGTCGAAATCTGCGAGAGCGACAAGCCATTCGAACCGCTCGCGATGAGACAGCACGTCTTTGGCACGTACCCACTGGATCCGAACCTCATCGCGCAGGGCATTGCGCCGGACGACCGGGTCAACTGGAACAGGGAGAGGATCTTCGGGCCGGTGGAGGGCACGCCGCTACCGCCGGGAGCGGTTCCGCGGGGAACAGGTCCCGACGCACCAGCGGCACCGCCGGCGCCGCCCGGCCCCGCGACGCAGATGGGCGAGGTCTCACCCATCGCGCCGCTCGACGTTCCCTCCGGCTCCGGGGCCACACCCACCGGTGCCACGGCCGCGGCGCCAAGTGCGTTCGGGAGCAACGAATCAAAGCCGAGTCCGTCTGTCGCTGTGGCGGAGTACGACCCACGTACCGGTAGCTACGTCGCCCCGGACGGAAAGGTCTACCGTCAGTCGAATCTGGCTGAGAAGGGCACACCCAAGACGTGGAAGGACATGTTCCCCACCTGAGCGTCGCCCAAAACGATTGCCCGGCCGGGCCGCTTGCGGGCTCGGATTACCCTGTCTTGTCCAGGCGGAACGGCTGTTCGATGTACAGCGGGGCGCTGGTCCCGCAGGCGCCGGCCGGACCGGTCGTGTGTTCCCTGCCGGCCAGAACCGGTGAGCCGAACTTGTTTTCGCCGGTTTCAGGGTCCGAGGGATAGAAATAAATGACGTCGTGCCCGACGTTCGGGGTCCCGTCGGGACAGGTTTCCCAATTCGGGATGTCGCGCTTGACCCACCAAACCATTCCGTCGTGCATTTTCAGCGGTGCAGTCCAGCCCTGGTCGCTGACCACCTGGCCGGCACAGTCTTGGGCGGTGGTACACGAAGACGTGATCTTCCAGGTGCTCCGCGCCATCTCTTCCTGGTGAAACACCTGATTCGTCCTGGCCCATTCGCCGACCACCGTGGCGGTATACGTCCCGTTGATGGCAGGGTCGTAGGCCCACGCTGACGGGGCTATGGCCACCCCACCCGCTGCACCGACGGCCGCCAATGCCAATGCGGCGCTCATCGCCAAATTCAGTGAACGCATCACTTGCTCCTCGACGCGCTACAGCCAGCATTCTCAGGTGAATTCACAGATTAACACCGTTTCCACCCATTTCGGCAGGGTTGACGATATGGGCGCCGAGGGCGCTCATACAGCCTCGAACTTCTCAATAAGCCACGCACCGTTGACCTTTGTCAGTGTGAGCCGCAGGCTGCTCGACGTCACGACCGGGTCCGGCTTCTCCTTGCTCGCGGTCTTCAGTTTCACGAAAGCAAGCACGACCGCCGAATTCGGCTGCATTTGCGACACGGCCGCCTTGACCACGGTCGCGGTCGTGGTGACTTGCCCCCGCTGCGCCGCCGGGCCGGCGATCTGGTCGACGAACCGCTGGTAGTAGGTCAGGTAGTCGTCGGTCACCCGGGACCTGGCGTTGGCGAAATCCCGGTCGAGCGTTTCGGGCGAATACGACAGCAGCGCCACCGCACCATCGCTGGCGGCTTTGACGGCCTGGTGCATCGCGGCGTCGTCGGTCAGCACATCCGGGCGGTACACAAAGTAGAAGTAGCCCGCCCCGAACGTCAACGCGCCAACCAGTAACACGGTCAATAGAATTGGACGCCATCGCGCCAGGCAGCGACGCACCCAGCGCCCTATCGCGCCGAGTCCGCGGCCGGCCCGATCGCGAAGCGCTGTCCTCCTGACGCCGCCGTCGTCGACCGTCACGGGACGAACTCGAGCCTGGAGACTTTGGGCTGCCCGTTGTCCTCTTCGACGCTGACCACGACGCGCATCGACCGCACGGCCGGCTTGGCCTGGTCGGGCTTGCTGAGCTCCGATTTCGCCGCCACCAGCACGACCGCCGAGTCCTTGGTCATCGACTCCACGCCAACGGCCTGCACAGCGACCTTGGAGCTTATCTTCAACTCCTGGACCGCCTTGAGGTACCGCTCGGCGCTCATCAGGATGCTGGCCTTGAAAAGCCCGGTGGTGTCGTCGACGAAACGTTGCATGTCGTCTCTTGCCGTGCCGGGCTCGATGGTCATCATCGCCACCACGGCGTCGCGGGCCGTCGCGGAGAACTTCGCGGCACGCTGCGTCTGCTGAGCCACCATGCGGTGATGCCAAACCAGGCCGCCGCTTCCGGCCAGCGAGGTGCAGATGAGGACAACCGCAGCAGACGCGGTCAGAGCTTCCCGGCCGGGACGGCGCAACCTTCGCCGGCGCGACGACGGCCACTCCAAAGCAGGCTCGTCGTGGGCGACGTGGTCGCCGTGGCCGTTCGATGCCGCTTCGGCCTGCCGACGGAGCAGTGTCGCGCGGGAACGGGCGGCTTCGGCGCGGGCTTCGGCCTGCGCGAGCTCGTCTTCGTCGGCGTGCGACGGGGAACTCGCGACGGGGATGACCCCATCGGCTTCCGGCGGCTCAGCGGGCAGCTTGCGCGGCGGCACTGGATCACCTCCTCGTCCGCTGTGGCAGGAGAGAGCCACATTATCACTGCCAAGCCGGGCTGTCGGTGGGGATGGCGACGATGTGGGCTTGTGGGTCTTCTCCAAAAGAGAGAATTCTATTCCCCGCCGGATGCCTGCTGTGGCAAAGTAATCGTGTGCGAATGATCGTCGCCGCGGTCGCAGTATTGCTCGGCGCTGGTGCGCTTGCGGCGCCACCGGCCGCTGCCGGACCGGTCAACTGTGATTACCCGGGCTGCACGCCGGGAATCATGCCGCACGTCGTGCTCGGTGCCCCATGCGACAACACCACTTACTACGTGTTCGGGACCGCCGACTATTACGTCTCTTTCGCCACTCAGCCGGGTCGGCTGATGTTCTGCGGTTCGCCGCGCAGATACGAGCCCCGATGGTTCCGGTCCCCCCCGATGGCAGGTGTCAAAGAAGAGAACTCGTCCTGCACCGACTACCCGGAGTACTACGTCGCGCAGGCTCCGGATGGCCTGTTCTTGGTGTGCAATGCGCACGACGGCGTCCAGAACTGGGAGCGCGGCGACACCTAGCTACGGCCGAATTCACGGCCCCAGGTAACGCTGTTCGGGCAAATCCTGAAACGGACTCGGTCCGAAGTAGTCGTCGCTGTGAATCGTGCCGTCCTTGTCGCGGTGGTGCGCGTCGTGGCAGGTGGTCGGATCCCACTGGGGGCCCCACGCAGGGTTGAAGGGGTTGCCCGGGCACCAGTGGTAACCGACGAACGGGAAGGGCGGATCGTCGGCGAGGGCGCGGTTCGCGGTGCTGACACTCGCCAATCCCAAACCAATGAGCGCCGTGATCGCTGCGGCGGCCAGGCGCGCGACTCTGTTCATGGGAAAACCGTACCGGAGCGCACGCCGAACGCGGCAAACAATTTTTCGGATTCGTTAGTGCGTTGATGGCGAATGCGATTGACCGCGGCCACCGGCTCGCCTGGAGAACTCGGTGCCGCACGAGATATCGGCTTGGCGATTCGTGCGGTGGACCCCCGCGCGGGACCCATGCGACTTCTGTGCCGGGTCATTCATATCACTATCCGGGCGCCTCGAAGAGGCGGCGGGTGATGCGCCGCAGTTCGAAAGCCAGTGCCTCGTTGTCGATGTCGGCGACGAGCGGATGCACGACCCCGACGGCGATGGCGCCCGACAGCAT
>NZ_JBYCLG010000346.1:0-12280 GCF_057473785.1 Mycobacterium sp. TH-M103 | reverse complement strand
GCCGCGGCTGTTGTCAGCCACGCCGACCGCAGACCGGCCACGCGCCGATGCCCTGCGAATGCAGCACGTTCTCGGCGACGCGGATCTGCTCCTCGCGGCTGGCGTTGGCCGCGGAGCCACTGCCGCCGTTGGCGTGCCAGGTACCCGGAGTGAACTGCAGGCCGCCGGAGTAGCCGTTACCGGTGTTGATCGCCCAGTTTCCGCCGGACTCACACCGCGCGATGGCATCCCAGTCCACGCTGTACGCCCGGTGCGGAGGCGGCGGCGGGGCGTCGGGGCCCGGAGGAGCGTCCGGCGGCGGCGCATCCGGGGCAGGCGGGGCGTCCGGCGGCGGCGGCAGGTTCGGGTCGAAGTCGGCGGGCGGCGGGGCGTCCGGGGCCGGGGGGGCGTCCGGAGCCGACGGCGCATCCGGCGGCGGGGGAACGTTTGGGTCTAAGCCCACGGGCGCGGGGGGAGGCCCGTTCAGGTCCAGACCGGCCGGCTCCGCGGTCGCGGTGGCGGCGGAAGGCATGCTCGCGAGCGTCCCGGTGATCGCGGCAGCGATGAGCGTCTTGCGGACGTTCTTCAAAAGGTGTTCCTTTCGCGGTTTGCGCGCGCCAAAGCAAGCCCATCGGTGTGGGCTTGAATGCCATGTCTGTGCGGAAGTGGCTCTCTGGGGCGTGCCGTCTCGTTTCGGCACGACAGCGGGGGTTCGCAAGTACCAGGCGGACTGTCAGCCGCCGGCCGGGGCGGCTCGCACCGCTCCCACCCCCCGCTCACACGCGGGGCCGTGGATTCAGTTTTCGTTTGCCCGTCTCGGGCCAACTGGGACGCTACGAGAACCGCCCATGTTTTTCATCTTCAGGAAATGGATATCTCATTCATATAACAAACCGATCACAGAGCGGTCGGCGAAATATCTCCGCAGGTCAACCTCGAATTTCGCGCTTCCATCATCCGCCGTACACCACTGGACGAGAGTGATCCTAATCACGGGTAAATTGTGACCCAGACCACGCTGTTCGACCGTTTGACACCGGGCGTTACGGCGGCGGGACCGTGATCTGTGGCTGCAGTCGCCCTCAACCGGGCCACATCGCGCTACCGGATCGACGACGCATCAGCAAATCACCTGCACAACTGAATCTTTCGCTGCGACGTATTGCCAAATACTGAAACCACATCCGCACCGCAACTCTGAGTTATGCTCCTGCACAACGCTTTTAGGCCAGCACATTTTCGGTCCGTCTCCCGACCGCCGGCCACGCGGCGTTCCCGACGAGGGCGGGTCGCGAAAAACAGTGCCGGTGCTGCCGGCGACTCCCGTTTTGCCGCAAATCCGTGGGCCGCTTACCGAACCGCACCGTAACGGCCCCACCGGACCCGATTAACCTCTCCCCCAAATCGCCGCCACGACAACGGACTACGATATGGGCGCGGCCCGGGAGACCATTGTCGCTCCAAGGAATTTCGGGTGCTAATGGCACCCATCGCAGCCTGCTCGGATTGCTGCCGGAATGATAATGCGAATTCGCTGGACGCCAATAAACCACGAAAGATGCGAATTGCCGGCGCGAGCGATGATCGAAACGCCGCGGGTGAGTGGCCCCGGCTCGCGGTCAACCACGCGGCCGAGGGGGTCGCCGATGTGGCAGCAGACCGTCCACAACAACCACTGGCGCCGCCGCCGAGGCGAATACGCTCAGTTCGCGGTGCGGGCCGGGCGGGGGTTGATCAGCCTGCCGTGGGCCACCAGCGATCCGTGTTGCTTGAGGCGCTGGGGGCGGATGTTGACCTCGTACCCGATGATCGCGTCGATCTGCGCGAGTTGCTCGCTGAGGTACCGGTACAAATCGTCGGTGTCTCGGCAGATGGCGATCGCCATCAGGTTCTTGGTCCCGCTGACGGCCCGGCAAAGGCGATGTGGTCGTGTGCCGCGATCAACTCGCCCACGCGGTGTAGGTCGCGCGGTGCCACCGTCAGCCAGAGCATGGCGCTGAGCTGGTAACCGAGCCGCTCGGGCAGCACGTCGACTTCGTAGAGCAGCGCACCGCAGGCTTCCAGCGCCGCGATCCGCCGGCCCACTCGGGAAACCGACCAGCCGGTGCGTGCGGCAAGACGGGACTGCGGTGTGCGACCGTCTTCGGCGAGTGCCTCGAGGATGTGGCGGTCCTCTGCGGTCGGCAAGAACCGTTGAACGCAGGACACCGGGCCGGTTCGCTCTGCCAGAATCTCTGCGGCTTGCCGGTCGGACAGTGTGTGCCCGTAGCCGGTCCACGGTGCGGTTGCGGGGCGGCCGAACGAATGCAGCAGCAGATCGATGGTGATGTCGGTGACCGCAGTCGTTCGTGGCAGTAGTCGGGGCAGGAGGTCCTCGCGTGTATCGCCCAGCGGCGCCCGGACGACGCAGACCAGGTCGGTCCATCCGGCCAGCACGTTGGCGTGGGACACGTCGCGGCGGCGCACCAGCGCGTCAGCCAGCTGGGATCTTCGGTCGGGTGCGGAGCGCATTCGGCACACCCAGCTCGCTTCGCCGTCCGCCCACCGGTTCTCCAGCCCGACAACGCGCACCACGCCGTCGCGGCGCAGCCGGTGATAGCGCCGGGCGACCGTTTGCTCAGTGGCCTCGACCACCACGGCGATCCGGCGAAACGAAACCCGGGGGGGGGCAAGCTGGAGAGCATGCAGGATCTGCGCGTCCAGATCGTCGATCACGAGGATAAGTATCCGTTTGAAGCGCCCCACATGAGGACTTCTGCCCAATCTGGATGAAGCGATCGTAGTTTCGACGCTTGAGCTGTCAGCCTGGACCGCATGAACCTGACGGGCAACACCATCCTGGTCACCGGCGGCGGCAGCGGGATCGGCCGCGGCCTGGCCGAAGCGTTGCATCGAGCGGGCAACCGGCTCGTGATCGCCGGGCGCCGTCTCGACGCGCTGCGGGCCGTCGCCGAGGCAAACCCGGGTATCGAATACCTTCGGCTGGACCTGGCGGCGCCGGACAGCATCGGCCGGTTGGCCGCCGAACTGCAACGCCGCCACCCCGACCTGAATGTCGTGGTCAACAACGCGGGTGTCATGCCGATCGAGGACCTGCTGACCGGCGATCCCGCCCTGCCCGAGATCGCCGGCATGACCGTGGCTGTCAAATCAACGTCACCTCCGCCTTGGCGTTCGTGCCAAAAGTGCTCGCGCCGACCTACTCGGCGACCAAGGCGGGGCTGCACGCCTACACCCAGTCGCTGCGCCGCCAACTGCGCCGAACTCCGGTCCAGGTGATCGAGATCATCCCGCCGCAGGTCGAGACCGACATGCTCGCCGGCCGGGCGTGGATCGAACGGGCGCGGCGGTGGTCGATGTCGGGCGTTGCTAGGCCAGGGCGCGCAGGTCTGCGTCCGTGTTGACGTTGGTCAGCGACCGTGACTCCGGCATCACGATCCGCTGGGCGTCCGACGCGTCGACCAGGGCGCTCATCCTGCGGGCACCGCCGGCCACCAGCGCGTCGGCCCGGTCGGCCAGGTCAGTCCGGTACACCGCGGCGAGGTAGTGGTCCTGTCCGTCCCAGGGCAGCACCACTTCGGCGTTGGTCTCGGTCGCGCGGCGTACGAGATCGTCGATCAGATCCACGGCCAGCAGGGGCATGTCGACCGCGCAGACGAAGGCCAGCCCGGCGCCCGCATCCGCCGCCGCGCGCAGCCCGCGGGCAGTCGCCGGCAGGGGCCCCAGGCCCCGGAGTTCGTCACGCACGATGCGTGCCTGCAGGGCGGGCAGCGGCTGCCCCTGAGCGGCCATGACGAACACCGGCTCGCAGCGCTGCCCGATGACGCCGACCACGTGTTCGATCATGGTGGGCAAGCGGGAGGCCCCCGCGGGCCCCGGAACGGGCAGATTGGCCTTGTCACGGCCCATGCGCTGCGATGCCCCACCGGCGAGTACCACCCCGGCCAGTGACACTGCGTCCGGCATCAGCTCAGCCACCTCTAGTCGACGGTCCAGGTGTCGCGCCCGCGCAGCAGCGACTGCAGCGCGACACGGTCGGACGGAGTCGCATCCCGGGCGGCTCGTACCTGGGAGCGGGCCGCGTCGTCGTAGGTGGGCCGGCTGATGTCGCGGAAGATGCCGAGCACGGTGTGGTCGAGGTTCTGGTCGGACAGACGCGACAGCGCGAAGGCGTAGGCGGAGTCGTCGGCGTGCGCGTCGTGCACAACGATCTCCTCGGCCGCCACGTCGGCGGTCTTGGCGATATCGAGGCCGAAACCCGACTTCACCGCGCAGTATTCGCCGTTGGCGCCGAACACGATCGGCTCACCGTGGCGGACGTTGATCACCCGCTCTTCGGCGCCCTCCTTGCGGAGCGCGTCGAACGAGCCGTCGTTGAAGATCGGGCAGTCCTGCAGGATCTCGACAACGGCGGCGCCCCGGTGCTCGGCAGCGGCGCGCAGCACCTCCGTCAGCCCCGCGCGGTCGGAGTCCAGCGCGCGACCGACGAAGGTCGCCTCCGCACCCAGCGCCAGCGACACCGGGTTGAACGGCTGGTCCAGCGACCCCATCGGGGTCGACTTGGTGATCTTGCCGACCTCTGAGGTGGGTGAGTACTGGCCCTTGGTCAGGCCGTAGATCCGGTTGTTGAACAGCAGGATCGTGATGTTGACGTTGCGGCGCAACGCGTGGATGAGGTGGTTACCGCCGATCGAGAGCGCGTCGCCGTCGCCGGTGACCACCCACACCGAGAGATCCTCGCGGGCGAGCGCCAGACCGGTCGCGATGGCCGGCGCACGACCGTGGATCGAGTGGAAGCCGTAAGTTTCCAGGTAGTACGGAAACCGGCTGGAGCAGCCGATGCCGCTGATGAACACGATGTTCTCGCGACGCAGCCCCAAGTCTGGCAGGAAGTTGCGGATGGTGTTGAGGATGACGTAGTCACCGCAGCCCGGGCACCACCGGACTTCCTGGTCACTGGTGTAGTCCTTGGCCTTCTGCGGCTGATCCGTTGTGGGCACGCCCGTGTTCTTGGTCGGCCTCGGAGTCACCCCGAAGTCCGTGCCTACCAGATTGTCGATCACGTTAGTCACGAGCGCCGCTCCTCCTCATCGCTCTGCATCGTCGCCGCGCATGTCATGCGCTCGCGCCCGCTCCAACCGTTGCTGCCGCCATTCTGGCGACCATCGTCTTGTCCTGCTCGATTTCGGCCAACGTTCCACCCAGCGCAGCGTTGATGAGCCGACTCACCTCGTCGGCCAGGAACGCCACGCCCTGAACCTTGGTGACCGACTGCACGTCGACCAGATACTTGCCGCGCAGCACCAACGCCAGCTGGCCCAAGTTCATTTCCGGCGCCACCACCTTCGGGTAGCGCCGCAGCACCTCGCCCAGGTTCGCCGGGAACGGGCTGAGGTAGCGCAGGTGGGCGTGGGCGACCTTGACGCCCCTGCGCCGCGCGCGCCGGCAGGCTTCCCCGATCGGGCCGTAGGAACTGCCCCACCCGATCAGCAGCAACTCCGCGTCGCCGGTCGGATCGTCGACCTCGAGGTCGGGCACGGAGATCCCGTCGATCTTTGCCTGCCGCAGCCGGACCATCAGGTCATGGTTGACCGGCTCGTAGGAGATGTTGCCCGAACCGTTCGCCGCCTCGAGACCACCGATGCGGTGCTCCAGACCGGGGGTGCCCGGAATGGCGAACTGGCGAGCCAGCGTCTCAGGGTCGCGGGCGTAGGGCTGGAAGGGCTCGCCGGCCTTGGCGTAGGAGTGCGTGATGGGCGCCAGCTCGTCGACGTCCGGAATCCGCCATGGCTCCGAACCGTTGGCGATCGCGCCGTCGGACAGCACAATCACCGGTGTGTGGTACGAGACCGCGATCCGCACCGCCTCGAGCGCGGTCTGGAAGCAGTCCGACGGAGTACGCGGCGCGAGCACCGCGACCGGCGACTCCCCGTTGCGGCCGTACAGCGCCTGCAGCAGGTCGGCCTGTTCGGTCTTGGTCGGCAGGCCGGTGGAGGGACCGCCGCGCTGCACGTCGATGACGATCAACGGGAGTTCGGTCATCACCGCGAGGCCCAGCGCCTCCGACTTCAGCGAGATACCCGGTCCGGATGTGCTGGTGACGCCGAGCGCTCCCCCGTAGGCGGCGCCAATCGCCGCGCAGATGCCGCCGATCTCGTCTTCGGCCTGGAAGGTCATGACGTCGAAGTTCTTGTGCTTGGACAGCTCGTGCAGGATGTCCGACGCCGGCGTGATCGGGTAGCTGCCGAGCACGACGGGGATGTCGGCCAGCCGTCCCGCAGTGACGATGCCGTACGCGAGCGCGGTGTTGCCCGAGATCTGCCGGTATTCGCCGGCCGGCAGATTGGCCCGCGAAACCTCGTAGGTGGTGCCGAAAGCCTCCGTCGTCTCGCCGTAGTTCCAGCCCGCCTTGAGGGCCAGCACGTTGGCCTCCGCGACGTCGGGCTTGCGGACGAACTTCTCGCGGATGAAGTTCTCGCTGGTCTGGATCGGTCGCCCGTACATCCACGACAGAAGGCCCAGCGCGAACATGTTCTTGGCGCGCTGGCCGTCTTTCTTCGACGCGCCGATCGTCTCGACGGCACCGAGGGTCAGCGTGGTCATCGGGACGGGGTGCACCACGTATTCGGACAGCTCGCCGGACTCCAGCGGATTGCTGACGTAGCCCACCTTGGTGAGGTTGCGCTTGGTGAACTCGTCGGTGTTGACGATCACCATCCCGCCGCGCGGGAGGTCGCCGATATTGGCCTTGAGTGCCGCCGGGTTCATCGCGACCAGGACGTCGGGCCGGTCACCGGCGGTCAGGATGTCGTGATCGGCGATCTGGATCTGGAAGGAGGACACCCCGGGCAGGGTGCCTGCAGGGGCCCGGATCTCGGCCGGGTAGTTCGGCTGGGTGGCCAGGTCGTTGCCGAATAGCGCTGCTTCCGAGGTGAACCGGTCGCCGGTCAGCTGCATCCCGTCGCCGGAGTCACCGGCGAACCGGATGACGACCTGCTCCAGACGCTGGCGGTCGCTCCCAGGCTGAGACGCCGCGCCATGAGAATCTGATCCGGCTCCGCTGCCGTTCGGATCCACGTCCCCGCCTCCCATTTGTTAACCGGACAGGCACTCCGCCGCAGCCATAGGTTACGCGCAGTCGGAGCGTTTACCGCGTGCTCGCGCTTTTATGTCACTCGCAGTACCAATTATGGCACCGGATTTCAGCCCGCATGACCGTGTTCGACGACTTCGCCGGGGCCGTTTCCCCACGAAAAGCCCTAGTACGCGGGGCATTGCGATGCCGGCTTGACAAAACTGTGGTATTGGTCACGTCCGCCGGATAAAGCCGCGCGCACCATTGCCGGAAGCCTTATTCGGGACGCCGGATCCGGTGGGCGCCGTTTCGGGCATCGCGACCAGATAGAGCACCAAGCCCGCAGCGGCGAGAGCACCGAGAGCGGCGAAGGCCGCGGGGTAGCCCGCCGCCACCACGATCGACCCGGCGGCCAGATTCGACACCGCGGCCCCGATCCCGGTCGCGGCCGTCACCGCCTGGTCCCAGTGGTGGGTCAGCAACGGGTAGATCGAGAGGTAGGGGCCCAGCCCGTCGCGGACATCGGCCAGCAGGAAGTTCAGTAGGTCCAGCGCACGCGCCAGTGGACCCGGAACATGGTCGACCGAATCACCATCGTCGGGCACGCGCGCTTACAGCCTCAGGGTGCGCCGCCCGGTGGATCAGATCAGGCGCTCTTGTCGCGGCGCTCGCTGCGCGAGGGCTTGCGCGGCACGATCGTCGGCAGCACGTTGTCCTGCACAGTCTCCTTGGTCACCACGACCTTGGCGACGTCGTCACGACTCGGGATGTCGTACATGACCGGCAGCAGGACCTCTTCCATGATGGCCCGCAGGCCCCGGGCACCGGTGCCGCGGTGGATCGCCTGGTCGGCGATCGCTTCCAGAGCATCGTCGGTGAGCTCCAGCTCGACGTTGTCCATCTCGAAGAGCCGGGTGTACTGCTTTACCAACGCGTTCTTCGGCTCGGACAGGATCTTGACCAGCGACTCGCGGTCCAGATTGGTCACCGAGGCGACCACTGGCAGCCGCCCGATGAACTCCGGGATAAGGCCGAACTTGATCAAGTCCTCGGGCATCACTTCGGCGAAGTGGTCGGTGGTGTCGATCTCGGCCTTGGAACGGACCTCGGCGCCGAAGCCCAGACCACGCTTGCCGACGCGCTCGTAGATGATCTTCTCCAGCCCGGCGAACGCACCCGCGACGATGAACAGCACGTTGGTGGTGTCGATCTGGATGAACTCCTGGTGCGGGTGCTTGCGGCCGCCCTGCGGGGGAACCGACGCCTGGGTGCCCTCGAGGATCTTCAGCAGTGCCTGTTGCACGCCCTCACCGGAGACGTCGCGGGTGATCGACGGGTTCTCGCTCTTGCGGGCGATCTTGTCGACCTCGTCGATGTAGATGATGCCGGTTTCGGCGCGCTTGACGTCGTAGTCGGCGGCCTGGATCAGCTTGAGCAGAATGTTCTCGACGTCCTCACCGACGTAGCCGGCCTCGGTCAGCGCGGTGGCGTCGGCGATGGCGAACGGCACGTTGAGCATCTTGGCCAGCGTCTGGGCCAGGTATGTCTTGCCGCAGCCGGTGGGTCCCAGCATCAAGATGTTGGACTTGGTCAGCTCGACCGGCTCGGCCCGCGAGTCGCGGCTCTTCTCGCCGGCCTGGATCCGTTTGTAGTGGTTGTAGACCGCAACGGCCAAAGTCCGCTTGGCGGTGTCCTGGCCGACGACGTATCCCTCGAGGAAGTCACGGATCTCGGCGGGCTTGGGCAGTTCGTCGAGCTTGACCTCGTCGGCGTCGGCGAGCTCCTCTTCGATGATCTCGTTGCACAGGTCGATGCACTCATCACAGATGTACACGCCGGGGCCAGCAATGAGTTTCTTGACCTGCTTTTGGCTCTTCCCGCAGAACGAGCACTTCAGCAGGTCACCGCCGTCTCCGATGCGCGCCATGGGCTAAAGGCCTACTTCCTGTTCGCCGTTCGTCTTGCTGTCCAGCATGTAAACCCCGACGCTACCCGCTTGCTCGGGCTTGCCGCGACAATTAGCGCGGAATCGCGTCAGTGGTATTCATGCCGTCTCCGTCTGCAAGCAACATATAGGCAGACGGTGCCCGTCACTCGCCGAGACGCGCAGCGCGTGCCTTGGCGTGTCGCGGTCGTTACCCGACCGAGGCTCGCGCACTACCGGATCCCGGATGCAGGTAGTGACCGCCCTACAACCGCCCTGCGAGCGCGGGGACGAAAAGCGGGACTCGGCGCCCGCGCCGTGCGCGGTCTCGGTGCGAGAGACCGGCCCAAAACGCGCCGTCAATTACGTTGGGCGGCCAGGCCGGATCACGAATTCTGCGCGGAGAGCTTCCGGTACTCGAGGACGGTGTCGATGATCCCGTAGTCCTTGGCGTCTTCGGCGGTCAGGATCTTGTCCCGGTCGGTGTCCTTGCGGATCACCGCGGGGTCCTTGCCGGTGTGGCGGGCCAGCGTGGTCTCCATCAGCGTGCGCATCCGCTCGATCTCGGCGGCCTGGATCTCCAGGTCGGAGAACTGGCCCTGGATCACACCCTGAAGCGACGGCTGGTGGATCAGCACCCGCGCATTGGGCAGCGCCATCCGCTTGCCCGGCGTCCCCGCCGCCAGCAGCACCGCCGCGGCCGACGCGGCCTGGCCCAGGCAGACCGTCTGGATGTCGGCGCGCACGTACTGCATGGTGTCGTAGATCGCCATCAGCGAGGTGAACCCCCCGCCGGGTGAGTTGATGTACATCGTGATGTCGCGGTCGGGGTCCAGCGATTCCAGCACCAGCAGCTGCGCCATGATGTCGTTGGCCGACGCGTCGTCCACCTGCACGCCGAGGAAGATGATGCGCTCCTCGAACAACTTGTTGTAGGGGTTGGACTCCTTGACACCGAAGCTGGAGTGCTCGATGAACGACGGCAGGATGTAGCGCGCCTGGGGTTGGGTCTGAGGGTTCACTGGGCTTCTCCGTTGACGTGGGCGGCGCGGGTGATGATGTGGTCGACGAAACCGTATTCGAGGGCTTCCTGGGCGGTGAACCAACGGTCCCGGTCGGAGTCCGCCTCGATCCGCTCGATCGGCTGCCCGGTGAACTCGGCGTTCAGCCGGAACATCTCCTTCTTGATGACGTGGAACTGCTCGGCCTGGATGGCGATGTCGGCCGCGCTGCCGGTCACCCCGCCCAGCGGCTGGTGCATCAGGATCCGGGCGTGCGGCAGCGCGTAGCGCTTGCCCTTGGTGCCCGCCGCCAACAGGAACTCGCCCATCGAGGCGGCCATACCCATCGCGTAGGTCGCGATGTCACACGGCGCCAGGACCATGGTGTCGTAGATCGCCATCCCCGCGCTGATCGATCCGCCCGGGGAGTTGATGTACAGCGAGATGTCCTTCGTGGCGTCCTCGGCCGAGAGCAGCAGGATCTGCGCGCACAGCCGATTGGCGATTTCGTCGTTCACCTCCGACCCCAGGAAAATGATGCGCTCGGAGAGCAAGCGCTCATAGACCGAGTCCGTGAGGTTGAGACCCTGCGAGTTCGAACGCATGTCAGTCACGACTGGGTTACCTGCTTTCTCGAGTTACGTATGAACCGACCCTAACCAACGGAGCCCGCCGCGTGGCGGCCGCGCGCCCCCTCAACCGGGCACGTTCGCTCAAAGCGTCATGCGCCGGGTCATTCCTACGCGTCGGCCGCGACCACCGGCTCGGCCTCCGGGCCTGCTTCGTCGGCGGCCTCGGCCGGCTCGCCGTCCCCGGCCTCGCCGGCCTGCGGGCGCTTGCCGAAGAACTCGCTGGTGTCAACTGTGTTGCCGGCCGTGTCGGTGACTGTCGCGGCCTCGACTACCGCGGCGACGGCCAGGCCGCGCCGCACGTCGGCGAACATGGCCGGCAGCTGGTTGTTCTCCTGCATGTAGGCGAGCAGTTGCTGGGGCTCGATGCCGTACTGGCGGGACGTGGCGACCAGCCGTTCGGTCAGGTCGTCCTGGCCCACCTGAATCTCCAGGTCGTCGGCCAGCGTATCGAGCAGCAGTTGCCGTTTGACGTCCTTCTCCGCGGCCTCGCGGGCCTCGGCCTCGAACTCGTCGCGCGACTTGCCCTGCTGGGCGAGGGCCTCGGCGAGCTTGGCGTCGTCGTGGCCGAGGCTGCTCAGCGCGTTGTGCACGGCGCTCTCGTACTGGGACCGCACGACCGCCTCCGGCAGCGGCACGTCGACCTGCTCGAGCAGCGCGTCCATCGTCGCGTCGCGAATCTGCTCGGCCTGCTGGGCCCGCTTGGCCCGCTCGACCTGCTCGCGCAGATTCGAACGCAGCTCCTCGATGGTGTCGAACTCGCTGGCCAGCTGGGCGAACTCGTCGTCGGGCTCGGGCAGTTCGCGTTCCTTGACCGAACGCACGGTGACGGTGACCTGGGCGTCCCGCCCGGCGTGCTCGCCGGCGGCCAGCTTGGCGGTGAATTCCCGGGACTCATCGACGGACAGGCCCACCAGCGCGTCGTCGAGTCCGGCGATCAGCCGGCCCGAGCCCACCTCATGGGACAGGCCCTCCGCGGTGGCGTTCGGGACTTCTTCGCCGTCGACCGTGGCCGACAGATCGATCGAGACGAAGTCGCCCGTGGCCACCGGCCGGTCCACACCGGTGAGGGTGCCGAACCGGGCCCGCAACGACTGCAGTGCGGCGTCGACGTCGTCATCGCTGACCTCGACCGGCTCCACGGACACCGTCAGCGAACTCAGGTCCGGAAGGGTGATCTTGGGTCGGACGTCGACCTCGGCGGTGAAGGCCAGATCCTGGCCGTACTCCTTCTTGGTGACCTCGATGTCGGGCTGGCCGAGCGGCTTCACCTCCGACTCCATGACGGCCTGTCCGTACCTGGCGGGCAGCGCCTCGCTGACCACCTGGTCGAGCATCGCCTCCCGTCCGAAACGGGCCTCGAGCAACTTCGCCGGCGCCTTGCCGGGCCGGAAGCCGGGCAGCCGTATCTGCTTGGCCAGCTCTTTGTAGGCCCGCTGGAAGTCGGGCTCGAGTTCTGTGAAAGGCACCTGCACGTTGATGCGCACCCGGGTGGGGCTCAACTGCTCGACGCTGCTCTTCACGGGTGTGCTCCTCGGTGTTTGTTTCTGGCTGTCGGTGGCTCGCTGATGGTGGCTCGGCGTGCCGGCGCAGCTGCGGCACGGGGCCGGTCGCGCTGGTCGGGGTGACAGGATTTGAACCTGCGGCCTTCCGCTCCCAAAGCGGATGCGCT
>NZ_JBYCLG010000345.1:0-24960 GCF_057473785.1 Mycobacterium sp. TH-M103 | reverse complement strand
CGAAGCTTCGATCAATTGCATGATCGCACCGCTCGCCGCACCCAACGTTTTCGGTCCCACCGATGTCTCCGGGAAGTGGCAATACGTTGTCATGTTGGCTATAAAACACGGGATTTCTCGTGAAGAAATTATAAAGGACAAGCTGCCGGCTGATTTCCCGACCACTGTGCAAAAGCTTAAGTGGGTTGCTGGTCGCGTCGAGAAGTATTTCCGCATCGCACACGAGGACGTCCTCAAAATGGGAGGGCCGGAGTGCTGAAAGTCGGCCCCGTGAATATGGTCGGGCGGATGTAGTCCCATAGCAACGCCATGACTCCGTCGAATTACATCGTCTCGGACATTAGTCTTGGTCGGATCGTCCAGGGCCTGTGTGCGCATCCGAGATGAATGAATGCCGCGGAATCGACCTATTGGCCCTGGTCGGCGATCGGCACGACCAGGGCGGCGCGGCCGCGACGTTCCAAACGGCTGTGTCTTGCGCCGGTGGGTCAGCGGTGATGCGGCGGTTGTTCGTCGCGGAGCCGGTCCTCGTCCCACGCCGCGCGCACCTGATCCTCGTCGCCGAACCTGTCCAGGTCCTCGGGGGTGACGCGCACCCGCGGTGGTTCCGGCGCGGCCGGTGGTCGATGCGGGGGCTCGGTGGGCACAACGCGATTGTCTCAGTTCCACGTCCCGCACGGTTCCGCGACGACCGATCGACCGTCGACATCCTCGGCTTTGCGCGCGCCTCGGCTCAGAAAGGGTGCCCAATGTTCCTACCTCGCCGGCTGATTGCACTGGCCATCCCTGTGATGGTCGGCGCTGCCCTGACCTCAGGCATGGCGATCGCTCTTGCCGACAGCAACGACAGCACGTATCTCGCAAAGCTGCACCGGCTTGGGATCGTGTGGCGCCGGGCGGCGACAACGACCTGGTGGCACTCGGGCACGCGATCTGCGTCGACCGCAAGGCCGGTGCGACGCCGGATGAGATTGCGCAGGAAATCCGCCCCGAGCTCTCTTCGGTAGGCATCGCGTTCGCCGACGCCACCGGCATCGTCAGTGCCGCGGAATCGACCTACTGCCCGTAGCCGCCGACCGGTCCCACCGCAGCGCAACGATGTACGGCAACGCAAGTGCGGTGGTCAAAACGGCATCGGTGCGTTGTAGACGGTCGCGGTCTGGCTTTGGACGGGGTCGGTGCAGCTGACCGTGACGTTCCACAGCGTGCCCGTCGGCAGCTCGGGTGCGAAGTTCAGCACCTGCTGACCACCCTGGGGCAGTTCGAATGTCTGGTTGAGCGGCGCCATCGGAGTGCCGATGCCCTGGAGGACGTCCATGGTCCCCAGCGTGGGCGTGGCATTGAAAGTACAGGACCCGTACGTGCCGGGGTTCCCGTTCCCGCTGGTGTCGGTGACGGTGACGCGTAGACTCGGAACGTTGTTCATCGTCGTCGGCTGGAACTTGACGCTGGCGGTGTTGATGCTGGCGGTGTCGGCCTGGGCAATCGCTGCGCTCACGCACAGGGCGGCGAAGGCGGCCAGGCCGAGCGCCGGGAGGACCCGTTTCGTGGTCGTGCTGTAGGGGTTCACGGGGTGTGTCCTTTCCGCGGTGCCCCCCACCGTTTGTCGCCCTCAGGGTAGTGACAGCGACGACCCGGCGGCGCTCGCCACGCCGCACGGCATGGATGTTTTCGCGGATTTGCGGGCGAGCCGAAGCAGGGCCGATCGGCGTGGCCGGGCCCCGGCTGGCCTACGCTCGCTGGTTAGCGAGTACGGACTTGGAGGGCAGATGAGCAACGACGCGAGGGGCTCGAAGCCCCGACCCCCTGTCCGCTCGGACGGCACCACCAAGCTTTGAACCGTGCGTGCGTTCGGATGCCCGAAGTGCGGGCAGGCGGTCGGTTTCGAGGCGCAGGGCTGCCCGACGTGCGGGGCGGCGGTCGGCTATCACTACCCGTCGCGCCGGATGCTGGCCCTCTCGGGGCGGGCCCCGGTGGTCGTCGACGACCGTCGGTGGACACAGTGTGCGCACTGGAGGCGCGGGTGCAACTGGCTCGCCGCCTGTGACTCCGGGTCGGAGCGGTGCTTTGCCGACGGTTTCGTTCGTCGGGAACCCGCGGCCGACGACACCAAGGCGCTGGCCGAACTCGACGACACATTGAAGACGTTGCGGCGGTTGATCTTCGAGTTGATCGAGCTGGGACTGCCGATCCGGCCGTACCACCAGGCCGACGACGGGCTGGCGTTCGACCTGTTGTCGAGCGAATCGTCGGGCGGCCCCGTGACGATCGGGCATGCCGACGGGGTGATCACCATCGACCTGGCCGAGTCGCTGGAACTGTACCGAGAGCGACTCCGCATCCACTTCAAAGAGCCTTACCGCACGATGCTGGGTCATTTCCGTCACGAAGTCGGCCACTACTACGAGATGATCCTCGTCGCGAACACGCCCCTGGCCGAGGAGGCGAGGGCCTTGTTCGGCGATGAGCGCGAGGACTACGAGGCTGCCCTGCAGCGCCACTACAGCGGCGTCGTCCCGGCCGACTGGCAGTCGGGCTACATCTCGGAATACGCGACCGCGCATCCCTGGGAGGATTTCGCCGAAAGCTTCGCGCACTATCTGCACATCACGGGAACCCTTGCCACGATCGCGGATTCGGGGCTGGTGCTGCAGGCCGACAGGGTCAAGTGGGACCTGAGGGCGGACATCGACGCAAGGGAGTCCTATGCCGACGCCACGATTGCCGACATCGTGGGGGACTGGATACCGTTGTCGGGGGTTCTGAACCGGGTCAACCACTCGATGGGCCGCGACGACCTGTACCCGTTCTCGCTGCCGCCGCGTGTGGTCGACAAGCTCGGCTTCATCCACCGCGTCGTCACCACCGCCGCCGCCGGCCATGCTGCCGCCGAAGAGAATTGAACCGATGACTCTTATCGCCACGCCAGCCGATCGGATCGAGGAGGCGGTTGTCGACGCGCACGACAGCCAGAAGGACAAGCACGGCGGCGAGAACGCCAGTTACATCCCGGTCCTGGCGAAGGTGGACCCGGATCTGCTCGGCGTGTGCGTGGTGACGGTCGGCGGGCAGATATTCGCCGCGGGCGACGCACGCTACGAATTCGCGCTGGAATCGATCTCCAAGGTGTTCACGCTCGCCCTGGTGATCGAACAGCGCGGCCCCCAGGAGGTTCTCCACCGGGTCGGCGCCAACGCCAGCGGCCGCGCCTTCAACTCGGTGGCGGCGCTGGAACAGCACAACGACAAGCCGATGTCGCCGCTGGTCAACGCCGGCGCGATAGCGACGACCAGCCTGGTGAAGGCCGCCGACGCCGAGGACCGCTGGCGTCAGATCCTGCAAGTGCAAAGCGATTTCGCGGGCCGTCAGATCTCGGTCAGCGACGAGATCAACGCCTCCGAGCAGGACACCAACTTCCACAACCGCGCAATCGCCTGGCTGCTGCGCGACGGCGGCTCCATCTACTGCGACCCGATGGAAGCCTGCGACGTCTACACCCGGCAGTGTTCGACGCTGGTCACGACCGTGGACCTGGCGGTCATGGGCGCGACACTGGCCAACGGTGGGCTCAATCCGCTCACCGGCAAGCGGGTCGTCGCACACGGCAACGTCCGGTACGTGCTCGCGGCGATGACGATGGAAGGCATCTACACGCGTTCGGGCGACTGGGCCTACACCGTGGGATTGCCCGCTAAGAGCGGTGTGGGAGGTGGGCTGGTTGCCGTGGCGCCCGGTCAACTGGCGATTGCCGCGTTCTCGCCGCCACTGGACGAGGTGGGCAACAGTGTGCGCGCCCAAGCCGCCGTGGCGCAGGTCGCCCGGACACTGGACCTTGGACTGTTCGACGTCCCACTCCGCGGCGACCAGGCAAACGGATAGCTCCGCCGATCTCGCCGGCGGCCCGCGACCCGTTCGGCGCGGATGCCCGACTGCATGGGTCGGCCGCGCTGACCGCAGATCCGGACCCGGCGGGCACCCGAGCGGCCGACGCCGCGCCACGGTAGTGTGGCGTACGTCACACTAAATCCTTTCCCCGGACAGAGGCCCGGCCCGCTGGTAAAACGCAACTGGGTACCGCTGTTGGACACACGACTAGCAGGCTCGCACATCTGCCGGGGTGGGACGCCGTGACAGCAATTTAAGGAGGTACCTGCCGTTGACCGCAGGGGTCCATGACGCGACGGCGGCTCGACCAGCGAGTCAATCAGTAGGCAACGGCCTACCCGACCTCGATGTCGACGCGGGCATCACCACCAACGGCGAACACTCCGATGCTGCGGCGAGGACGCCCGGCGCGCGAGAAGATCGCCGGGCCGACGCGGACGGGTCGATCGGCCACCAGGTCCTCGCCGGATTGGGCAAACCGCTGCGGTCCGGCCGCAACCAGCTCGATTCCTCGTTGCAGACGCTGGGCCGCTTCTTCGACCTGGCCGCGCAGTCCTTCTTCTACCTGATCGTGGACGCGATCCGGCTGCGCCACCCGTGGCGGGACACCGTCAACCAGGCCTGGTTCATGATCAGCATCACGGCGATCCCCGCGCTGCTGGTGTCGGTACCGTTCGGCGTCATCGTGGCGGTGCAGGTGGGCAACTTCATCCAGCAGGTTGGCGCTTCGTCGATCTCGGGTGCGGCCGGCGGCCTCGGGGTGATCCGGCAGGGTGCGCCCATCGTGGCCGCGCTGTTGCTGGGCGGTGCGGCCGGTTCGGCGGTGGCCACCGATCTCGGCGCTCGCACCATTCGCGAGGAGGTCGACGCGCTGCGGGTCATGGGCGTCGACCCGGTGCGCCGGTTGGTCGCCCCCCGGCTGGCGGCGATCGTGCTCGTGGCGCCGGTGCTGTGCTCGTTCATCGTCTTCATGGGGCTGGCGGCGGGCTACGCGATCAATGTCGGCTTCCAGTCCGGCACCCCGGGCAGCTATATCGCGTCGTTCGCTTCCTTCGCCAGCGTCGGCGATGTCGGCGTCGCGGTGCTCAAGACCTGGTTGTTCGGGGTGGTCGTGATCCTGGTGGCCTGCCAGCGGGGCCTGGAGGCCAAGGGCGGTGCGCGCGGTGTGGCCGACGCCGTCAACGCCTCGGTCGTCATCGGCGTGGTCGCGGTGTTCGGCCTCAACCTGGTCATCACCCAGGGGCTTTCGATGTCCATGCCGCTGAGACTGGGCTGATGGCGGCTCCGTCACGACACCTACCGCTCGGCCTGCTCACGGCCGCGCGCGCCACGTGGTGGGTCGCCGGCCGGGGCGACTCGCTCGTCCAGCGCCTGGGCCACCAGCTCACGTTCCTTGCCGAGGTGCTCGGCGCGATCCCGCACACGCTGAAGCGCTACCGGCATCAGACCGGGGTGCTGTTGGTCGACATGATCTGGGGCAACGGGTCGCTCATCGTCGGCGGCGGCACCATCGGTGTGCTGGTGTTCATGGGCGCGGCGGTCGGTGGTTCGGTCGGGATCGAGGGCTACGGGGCCCTCGACATGGTCGGGATGGGCCCGCTGACCGGTTTCGTCTCCGCCTACGCGAACACCCGGGAGATGGCGCCGATGATCGCCGGGATCGGCTTCGCGGCCCAGGCCGGGTGCCGCATGACCGCCGAGATCGGCGCGATGCGGATCTCCGAGGAGATCGACGCGCTGGAAGCGCTTGGCATCCAGTCGATTCCGTTCGTGGTCACGACGCGGGTGATCGCCGGGATGATCACCATCGTTCCGCTCTACGTGGTGACGCTGGCATTGAGCTACATGTCGTGCGTGCTGGTGGTCAACGTGCTGCACGGACAGTCGTCGGGCACCTACTACCACTATTTCGACTCGTTCATCCAGCCGTCCGACGTGGTGTTCTCGCTGCTCAAGGCGGCCACCTTCGTGACGCTGGTGATCGCGATCCACGGCTACCAGGGCTACTACGCCGCCGGGGGCCCCGAGGGGGTCGGACGGGCTTCGGGCCGGGCCATCCGGGCCAGCATCGTCACGGTGGTCGCCGCCGACATGGTGCTGACGCTGTTGTTCTGGGGCAACAGCCCCGGTGTTCGGATATCGGGGTAGGGCATGCCCATCTTTCCAGATCAGGGGGTGCGGGCGCCCAGTTCGCGCTCGTTGCGGATCCGGGGACTGATCGCCGCGGCGGTACTGGGCATCGCGGGCATCGCGCTGTACCAAATGGGGACCGGCGGCTATGCCGACGCGTTCAAGCTGACCGTGGTTGCCGACGCGATCGGGGAGGGGCTGACGCCGGGCGCGGAGGTGAAGTTCCGCGGCCTGACGATCGGATCGGTCAAGACGCTGGAATCGTTCGGATACAACAGGCAGAAGATGAC
This sequence comes from Mycobacterium sp. TH-M103, assembly GCF_057473785.1. Lineage (NCBI taxonomy): Bacteria > Bacillati > Actinomycetota > Actinomycetes > Mycobacteriales > Mycobacteriaceae > Mycobacterium > Mycobacterium sp. TH-M103. The sequence continues at coordinate 18,655 of NZ_JBYCLG010000345.1, read as the reverse complement.
GGTGGAACTCGAGCCGGGGCAGGCGCGCGTCCTGGCCGCCGACACCACGGCCAGGTTCATATCCTCGAACACCTTCGGCCTCGCGGCGGTCGAACTGCTCAGCAGCGGCACCGGCCCCCGGTTGCGGCCGAACCAGACGCTGTTGATCGGGGCCGACGTGCCTTCGGCCTCCATCACCGGGCTGCTGCGCCAGGGCCAAAAGCTCGGCCAGATCATCGATTCCCCGGACGTCGATCACATCATCGAAGTCGTACGTCGCCACGCCGACCTGACCGAGCCGGTGGCCCGGGCCTTCTTCGACCTGGCCAAGATGCTCGTCGACGCCCAGAAAGTGCCTTTCTCGCAGTCGCTTTCGGTGTTCGCCTCGGTGGTCAACGGGGCCAGCGACGCCATCCCGCTGATCAAGCTGGCCTACGACCTGCTCAACGGGATGGAGTTTCTGGCGCACCCCGACGGGGTCGCGCGCATGAACGCGATCCTGGACCAGACGGCGCAGCTGCTCTTCAAAGCCGACAACGTCTTCGCCAAGAACGTGTCATGGATCGCGCCCATGGTCGCCTCGCTGACCGACGTGTTGAAGCCGTACTCCTACATGCAGGCCAGCTTCGCGCCGGTGTATGACCGGCTCTCGGGTCTGCTGGACCGCACCAGTGCGGCGTTCCCGGTCATCGACGGCAAGGTGCGCATGCAGATCGAGGTCGCCCTGGACACGATGCCGGGGCTGCCGGCGGCCCTCGGGCCGAGCGCGCCACCGGGTCCGCCCGCGCCGGCGCCGCAGGGGGCTGGCCGATGAGAAGCGTCACCAAATCGGTGGTGTGGCTGACCGTCTTCACCGCGGTCGCCGTGGTGTGCGCGCTGATCGTGCTGACCGCCCTGCGCAGTCCGGTCACCGGCGTGGTCTCCCGCTACACCGCGGCGTTCTCCGATGTGTCGGGGCTCTACGCCGGCGACGACGTGCGCATCTCCGGGGTGCAGGTCGGCAAGGTGGAGACCATCCGGCTCGACGGGCGCATCGCCAAGGTGGACTTCACCGCGCAAGACGATCACCCGGTGTTCGCCAACACCGTCGCCGCGGTGCGCTACCAGACCCTGCTCGGTCAGCGCTACGTCGAGCTCGTCCAGCCGGCCAAGCCGGCGCCACGGTTGCCGGCGGGGAGTCTCCTTCCCCTGGAACAGACGATTCCGTCGTTCGACGTGGCGAAACTGTTCAACGGGTTTCGGCCGATATTCCAAACCCTTGACCCCGCCCAGTTCAACCTGCTCGGCGAGAACCTGCTGCGGCTGATCCAGGGCGACGAATCCGGCGTCGGCCCGTTCCTGCACGACCTCGACGTCATCTCCAAAGTGGCCGTGGACCGCCAGGCGGTGATCGTCGCCGTGATCCGCAATCTCAGTTCGATCTCGCGGGACCTGGGTGGCAAGTCCCAGCAACTGTTTCACCTGATCGCCACCCTCAACGACGTGCTGACAAAGTTCGGTTCCAAGGCCGAGGAGTTCCGCGATGCGCTCGAGACCGGGCTGCCCGTCCTGCGGACCAGCGCCCATCAGCTGCAGTACATCGAGCGGATCTTCGACGGGACGACGACTCCGCTCTACGACCTGACCAGCCGGATGTGGCCGCAGACGCCGACGATCATCGCGGGGCTGTCGCTGGTGCCGTCGCTGATCCAAGGGATACGGGACTCACTGGTCGACGACAAGCCCGCCACACCGACGTTTTCCTGCTCGCACGGCGAGATGACGCTGCCGGGGATCGGGCAGGTGTCGTTCGCGCAGCAGAACCTGGTGGTGTGCCGGTGAGGTGGGGCAGCAGCATGGGGCGTCGGCGCGTTGCTCTCGACGAGCGTGCCGCCGCGACCCGCAGCCGCCGCCACGGCATCATCGGCTTGGTCGTCATCGCCGCGGTGTTGGCCGCCACCGCGATGGCCTATCTGAATCCGACCGATCAGTCGTCCTACACCGCGGACCTGCCCAACGCCGCCGGTGTGCGCGTCGGCGACCAGGTCCGCGTCGCCGGCATCCCGGTCGGCAAGGTCACCAGCATCGGGCTCGCGGGCGCCGTCGTCGAGATGAAGTTCGACGTCAAGCGTTCGGTGCAGGTCGGCTCGCAGTCCACCCTGGACGTCAAGCTGCTGACCCCACTGGGCGGCCACTACGTGGCGCTCGACCCCAAGGGCGGTATACCGCTGGGCCACAACGTCATCCCGCCGCAGCGCGTCACCTTGCCGTTCGAGGTCAACGACATCCTCCAGGCGGCGACCCCGATGATCAAGGAAGTCAACGGCCAGGTCATCCACGACACCTTCAGCGAGGTGGCCAGTGCGGCCGACAAGTATCCCAACGCGTTGCGCGACTTGATCCAGTCGGCCAACGCGTTGACCACGTCGTTGAGCAAGACGACCGCCGAGTTCCACCGCAGCCTGGATTTCACCAACAATGGGCTGCATGCCATGGTCGCCGGGCGCAGGCAACTCGTCACGCTGTTCGAGCAGATCGACATCATCGGCAAGACGTACACGGCGAAGGCGGTCGACATCGTCGAGTTCTTCACCCTGTTCAAGGAATTGTCGAGGATCTTGGACCGCGTTACGGTGTTCTACGGCCGGGAGGTCGCGCCGATCGTCAACGGGCTCAACGACATCATCGACACGCTGCAGGCCCATCCCGACCGGCTTGGCCTGGCGGCCGAGGGCCTGGGGCAGGCGCTGGGCGTCGTGATGCCGATGCTCAGCGGGAACGGGGTCGTCTTCGACGAACACAACCGGCTGGTCCCCGGGCAGGACCTGTGCCTGCCCAACATCATGAGGAACTGTTGAGATGCCCTGGATTTCGGCTGTCGGCTCGCGGTTGCGCTCCCCGCTGGGTATCGCGGCAGCGGTGGTTCTCGTCGCCGGGATCACGGCGGCGGCGTTCTTTGGCGCCCAGGCCGTCCTGCCCGCCAAAACCCGGGCGATGTGTGCCGAATTGACCGACGCGGTGGGCCTGTACCCGGGCAACAAGGTCGCGCTGCTGGGCATCGACGTCGGCGCGACGACCGCGATCGTCAACAAGCCCGACCACGTCGAGGTCGACTTCACCGTGCCCGCCGACCTCGACTTGCCGGCCGACGTCGGAGCGGTCACCTACTCGCAATCGATCGTCACCGACCGGCATCTCGAACTGACCAAGCCCTACACGTCGGGGCCGAAGTTCACCGGGCCGGGCTGTATCGGGCTGGCGTACACCAGAACCCCGATCAGTGTCAGCGAAACCTTCTCGGCCATCGGCAAGCTCGCCGACGACATTCTGGGCCCCCAGCCCGGCCAGGACCCGTCCCGCGCCCCGGGCGTGCAGGCCATCAACGACAGCTTGCGCGCGGCCGGCCGCTCGCTGGACGGCACCGGACCAGGCCTCAACCAGACGCTGCGCAATCTGGTCACCATGCTTGCCGATCCCTACAAGGCCGACGCCGAGTACCGGCAGCTGTTCGAGAACAGCGAGATCTTCACGTCGGGCTTTCTCAAGCACTGGGACACCTTCGCCTCGGTGGTCGCAACGCTGCCCGCCACCACCGAACTGATCGAGGGCCTGTCGGACAATTTCTCCGCGGCGCTGAGCCACATTTCGCACCTGCTGCCGATCCTGGTGGAGGCCATGAACCGGTGGGCGCCGCGGCTCTATCAGAGAATCACCGACAAGCTGATCCCGTGGGTGCGCGACGTGCTGAACCGCTACACCCCGGCCATCCTGGGCACCATCAAGTCGTGGCCGCAGTTCAGCCACTGGTTGTCCGACATCTACGAGCCGGCGTGGGGCACCCACAACGTCACCTACATCCCACCGCAGGTGGCGATTTCGCCGACGCAGGCCGGGGCCATCTGCGACGTGCTGCGCAAGCGTCACACCCCCGGGGCCGCCGCGGCGTGCGCGTCGGACACCCCGTCGGATCCGGTCACTCTCGGGCTGACCGATCTCATCCTGGGGGCCGCGCTGTCATGACCCGGCGATCGGCGCGTGTTGCCTGCCTGCTGCTGGCCGTGCTGGCCATCGTGTCCACGGCGGCCTGCTCGCTGGACCCGACCCGGCTGCCGGTCCCGGGCGCCTACACCCCCCACCACGCCTATCGGATCAAGATCGAGTTCTCCAGTGTGCTCAACCTGCCCGCGCGGGCCAAGGTGGACTCCGGCGGTATCCAGATCGGCGTGCTCGACCACGTCGCACTCGACGGCAGCAAGGCGGTCGCCTACGTCGAGATGTCCGGCGACACCACGCTTCCCGACAACACCCGCGCCGAACTGCGCCAGGCGACCCCACTCGGCGACATCTACATCGCGCTGCTGCCGGCCGCCAAACCGTCGGCGGGGGTGTTGCGCGACGGCGGCACCATCCCGTTGCGCAACACCGAACCTGCCACCAACGTCGAGGACGTCCTGCGGTCGGTGTCGAACCTGGTGGCGGGCGGGGCGATCGGCACGTTGCGCGATACCGTGGTCAACTTCAACAAAGCCTTCCCGCGGGATCCCGCCGCGCTGACCCGGATCCAGCACACCATCGCCGGAGTGCTGAACGACCTTGCGGCCAACCAGGACACCATCAACGGGATCCTGTCGAGCATGGAGAACATCAGCACGAACCTGTCGGGCAACACCGATGTGTTCAACCGGCTGGTCGCCGAGGGCCCGGCGAAGCTCGAAGGCCTGTCGGCGATCACGCTCGCCATCGTGCGGCTCGTCGCGGACTCCAAAGGCATCGACGAACTGGGCGGGCAGGTCATCAACCCGGTCGCCGGCGACTGGATGGAGATGCTCTCCTACCTCACGCCGTGGGTGGGCACCGTGGCCACCGTCGACACCACCATTCCGGTGCTCGCCGACAAGATGATGGCCTTGATCCGCACCAAGCTCATCCCGTTCTTCCGCCACGGGGGCCCGAAATACACCATCTCCGAACTTCATCCACCGACCGGGCATGAGGGTGTGGACCCCGCCGACAAGGCCGACCAGGCGGTCTCGGCGATGCGGACGATGGGGTTGCTGCCGTGAAGTTCAATGCCCGGATCACGCTGGTCATCCTGACGGTGATGACGCTGCTGGGCGCGGTGTACATGGCGGTCGGCGTGCTCGAGATGGACCCGACCAAGCAGGACACCCGACTCACCCTGCTGCTCAACACGTCCGGCGGCCTGCTCCCAACGTCCGAGGTGACCATGCGGGGCATCAAGATCGGCCGGGTGACCGGCATCCGCACCACGACGACGGGGCTGGCCGTCTCGATCGACCTCGATCGCGCGCACCCGGTCCCCGCCAACAGCGCGATCAGCGTGGAAAATCTCTCCGCGGCAGGCGAACAATACATCGACTTCAAGCCGAAGCTGATTGCGCCGCCGTACTTTTCCGACGGGGCGGTGATCCCCGCGGACCGGGTCGCGCCGACGGTCACCGGAAGCGACCTGCTGACCAAGGCCAATGCCCTGATCTCCGCCCTCGACCCCGACAGCGTGCACACCGTCACCGGTAGCATCTCGGCGGCGTTCGCCGGCAACGACGACACCCTCGATTCCCTGGCCACCACCGCCGGCCTGGCCGCCAAGGTGGTCCGCGACGACAAGCAACTGATGGCCACGCTGTTCAGCAACATCTCCACGCTGACAACCAATTTGGGTGAGGTCCACGCGGCCGAGGTGATCAGCACGACCGGCCAGCTGCTGCCGAACTCGGTGCCGGCGTTCTTGCGGCTGATCCATGAAATCGAAACCCTGTCGCACAGCGGGCTGGGCGTGATGGGCCCCGACGATGCGGGCGGGATCCTGATCTCCAAGATCAGCGAATACGTCGACATGCTGGCCGGCCCGTTGAGCACCTTCGCCCCCGTCCTGCTCCCCGCGGTCGCGCCGCTGCGCGACATCAAGGTGGACGCCGGGCACTGGCTCGACTTCTGGGAATCGACCTTCAACGACACCGGCGGCGTGCGGGTGCAACTCAACGTGCCCGAATGGCACCAGTAATCGAGCACAGAAAGAACTGAGATGGCCAAGTCAACGACCAGCGACGACGAAACAACGACGGAGACCGAGCCCGAGGCCCCCGAGAACGCCGAGAACGCCGTGGACGCCGAGGAGGCCGAGCGGACCGAGACCGCCGGGCGGCGGCTTTGGCCGCGGCGGCCGTGGCGATGGGCCGCCGCCGTTGCGGCGGCGGCGGTGCTCGCCGGCGCCGTCTTCGGGTTCCTGAAATATCGCGACGTGAGCGGCGAGCTCGCGCAGCTGCGCCGGCAACAGGCCGACCGCGCGGCCGCGGCGCAGCTGGCCAAGGATTACGCGCTGAAGTCGCTGGCCTACAGCTTCGAAGACCCCGACGCCTTCTTCCGCTCGGTCGAAGACGGTGTGTCGCAGCAACTCAAGGACAAATACGTCAACGCCACCGACGTGCTGAAGAGCATCATGTTGCAGGCGCAGGTCACCTCCACCGGTGAGGTGCTGGCCACCGACCCGGTCGCCCAGCCCGGCGGGGTCTATCAGGTGGTGGTCTCGGCCCACCAGACCACCCGCAACCTGCAGAACCCGACGCCCAAGGTGTCGATCATCCTGCTGCAGGTGACCGTCAGCAGGGCGGGCAACGGGTGGCAGGTTTCCGACATCGGTCCCAAGACCGGCTCCCACCCGCCCGTCGAGGAGCAGCTGCCGCCGCCCGAGGCTCCTCCCGCGCCGCTCAAGCCGGCGCCGAAGCGCTAGGTGCGCGGCGATGAAGCGGCTGTCGGCGCCGGCCGTCACGCTGGTGGCCATCGCGGTGACCGGGTGCCTGACGTGCCCCACCGCGGCCGCCGATACCACGCTGCCGCCGTGCCCGCAGCGGACCGCGGTGATCAGCCCGAAAGCCACGTCTCCGCATTCGGATTGCCAAATGCAATCCGGCGCTTTGAATTTCGCGGTCACCTACTTCAACGTGCCCGAGCTGCCGCGGCCCAGGGCGGTGAAGGTGACCGTGACCGGCCCGGCGGGTGAAACGGTGCAGACCATCGACGAGCTTCTGGAGCCCTCGAGCCCGGGCGGCGTCGGCTTGCAGGACATCGACGAGGACGGCCGCGAAGAGCTGATCATCCCGATCGCCCAGCACTTGTTCAACGGCGGCGCGAACACCCGGTTCTCGGTGTGGCGGGCGCCGGGTGACCGTCTCCACTTCGAACGCACCCAGATGGTCGGGCAGGCCGTCTACCCCAGCGGAGACGGGTACCTGGTCACCAACGGCGGCGGCCTGGACAGCCGGGACCTCACCTTCTACCTGCCGACCGGGGCCGGTTACACGCTGGTCGTGGTCCTGACCATCGAGGCCGAGCAGGTCGACCCCGACACGCACCGGGTGCTGACCGTCATCTGCCGCGCCCACCAGGAGGACGGCCTGCACGCCGTCGACATGACCGCCCACCAGGCCGAGGACGCCTTCTGCGCATCCCCGGCCGCCATGGCCATCTGGCCCGGCGCCGAGCGCCTGTCGGTCCGGAAGTGGCGCCCGGGGACGTAGCGACCGGCCCTTACGGCGCGCAGTAGTCGCGCGCCGCGGCCAAGTTCTCTCTCGCCTCGGCGAGATCGCCGGCGAGTCGTTGCGGGCTGGCCGGTCGGTAGGGGTCGCTCCCGTCGATCTGAGACGCCAGCATGTCCGACCGAAGCCGCAGGTCCACCGCCGCCGCACTGCGCAGGCCGTGCAGCGGAGCCAGCGCGTTGCGGATCTGGCTCGCCACGTACGACGGTGTACCGGAAGGAGATACCAAATTGAACTCCTGCTCGAGCCGATCCGCCGCCGGCAGGATGACGCTGCACTCCCCGTCACCGGCGGCGCCCGCCGGCGGGGCCGTCGGGCACATCGTGGCCGCGCTGACCGCGAGCAGCGGCGCGATCAGGGGTCTGCGCACCCGCCTGATCCGCTCGACGCGGCCGGGCTCCTCGGTCAAACCGTCGAATGAGCGCGACATGGCGTGCCATCCTTCCAGGTCATCCCGGCGTCTGCTCGAAGTGTTGGTAGTCCACGGGAACCGTCCAGTCCCCACCCCATCGCCAGCCGCGATCGGTGAAGACCCGTACCGCCGGGTCGCCGCGGTGCAAAAGTCCCGGGTCGGTGCGGCCGCGGTTGAGGTAGAGCACCGCGTTGCGCGGTTGGAATGTGCCGTGGGCGTACAGGCACGGGTTGACCAAGGGATTGACGTCGATGGCGCGGCCGTAGGCGTGCGGGGACCAGCGGCTGCTCCCGGGGATGCCCCGGCAGTTGAACGCCGACGTGTTGTCGTCGGCCATGGACAACTCGTCGTCGGCGGCCGGATAGTGCTCGGCTGTGCGGATTTTCTCGATCGGAAAGCCCAGCCGGTACAGCCGCTCGAAAATGGTGATCACCTGCGGCACCAGGTCTTCGTGCACGATCAGCTCGCCGCGGTGGGTCCGGCCGTCGAAACCTATGTGGTCGACGACGACCCGGCGCAGCCGCTCCGGCACGACCGGGCAACCCGGCCGCCAGCTCGCCCCCAGCTCGGCGGCGGTGACCGGGGCGACCGTCGGCCCGGCCGGTGCCGACGGCGGCGGCGCCGCGGGCGGCGGCGGTGTGGCCGCAGGAGGCGGCGGCGCCCCGGCGCACTGCGCCAGCACGAAACCAGCCGCCGTCACCGCCGCCAGTACGGCCACCCACCCCCTGCAGGGCGTCAACGGGGACGAATCCTCATCAGACCGATCTACCCTTGCGCTATGTCGATGCGCAAGGCCGTCGCCATCGCAACCGTCTTGCTGGCGCTCGTCGCGGTCTCCTCGCGCCGCCTCACCACGCATCCGGCCCCGGGCGACGGCGCGCGGGTGACAACCGCCGTGCCGGCCGCGGCGCCCGCCCCCGCTCCGCCGGTGCCTTTCGGGCCGCTGGACGCGGCCGCCGGGGCCCGGTTCGCCGCCGTGTCCACGCTGCTGAACGAGGCGGTGGCGGCGGGTGAGCTGCCGGGGGCCGTGGCGGCGATCGGGCATGGCGGCACGGTCGTCTTCCACCGGGCGTACGGCGAGCGCAAGCTTGCCGGGGAGCCGGGGCTGGACGGGTCGCCCGCACCCGCGGAGCCGATGACCGAGGACACCGTCTTCGACATGTCGTCGTTGACGAAGTGCCTTGCGACCGCGACCGCCGTCATGCAGCTCTACGAACAGGGCAGGGTTCGGCTCGACGATCCCCTGCAGGCGTATCTGCCCGGCTTCAACCCGGCGAACGACCCGCAGCGCGCGAAGGTGACGGTTCGTACGTTGCTCACGCACACCTCAGGCGAACCGGGCGACGTCGATCTCGCCGATCCGTGGGGGCTGGATCGCCCCGACAAGACCGAAGGCATTCGTCGCGCGCTCACCACGCCGCTGCAGTCGGTTCCCGGCGCGGGTTTCCGCTACTCCGACATCAACTTCGTCCTGCTCGGTGCGCTGATCGAGCAGGTGACCGGCGACGCGGAGGACGTCTATGTCCAGCAGCACGTGTTCGCGCCGCTCGGCATGAAGGACAGCCGCTACCTCCCGACGGCCAAGGCATGTGGCCCGCACACGCTCAGCGGAGCTGCGGTGACCTGGTCCGCGCCGGCGGGCCGTGCGCCGGCCGCCTGCCCCGCCGGGGCGTGGCGCACCAGTCTGCTGCCGCGCATCGCACCCACGGCTCGCGACGAGGAGAGCGCCGCCGATCCCGGCAGGAATCCCGACTACGGTCGCCTGCTGCGGGGCGCCGTGGACGATCCGACCGCACGCCGCATGGGCGGCGTGGCCGGGCATGCCGGTGTGTTCTCGACGGCGCACGATGTCAGCGTCTATGCCCAGGCCCTGCTCGATCGGCTCGCGGGCCGCCCGAGCACCTTCCCGCTGAAGCGGGCGACGCTGGAGCTGATGACCAGCCCCGAACAACCCGGGCACGCCCCCGCACAACTCGAAGCGGCCAACGACGCGCTGCGCTCTGCCGCCGCGCGCTATCCGGCGGTCCGGGGACAGAACCTGCGCGGCCTCGGCTGGGACATCGACACCGGTTATTCCGTCCCGCGCGGGCTGGTGTTCCCCGTCGGCAGCTTCGGCCACACGGGGTTCACCGGGACCTCGCTGTGGATGGACCCGGGCTCGGACACCTACGTGCTGCTGCTCTCGAACGCGATCCAGGTGCGGGGCAGTCCGCCGACCACCAACCTGGACGGGAAAGTGGCCACGGCGGCGGCGCGGGCCCTGCGTCTGTACGGGGCGGCGCGGTAGGCCCGCAAAAAACCGCGGGCACGCGGCGCGCCGAACTTGTTTGGCCCGCGCCAGATCGGGAAACTGCTATTGCACAGCTGCCAGCTATGTACTCGGGACATCGAGCAGAAAGAGGGCCGGCCGTGACGGTCAAGAATTCCACCGGCTTCGCCGGCGCCGTTCAGGAGGCCGTGGTGGCCGTGCTCGACGCCATCGTCGCCGTCGGCGAGGAACGGCGCGGGCGCCTGCAGGACGCCAAGCTGGCGGTCGAGAAGGCCCTGCATCACTCCCACAGCGGCGAGGAATGGCATCTGGCCGAGCACCTGCGCCGTGGGATCAAGGACGTCGAGTTGCGCGCACCCGACGTCGCCTGAGAGCGGCGTCGTCCCGGCGCCTACGAGTCGAGCAGCCGCAGCGGGTGCAGGCCGTCGACGGCGCCGACGAACGGCGGGTGGATGCTGTAGCCGAGCATCCGGCGGATGTCGTCGGAGACCGCCCGAGCGGTTTCGCGCGGCACCGACAGGGTGAAGGCCTCCATCGGCCGCAGCCACGGCTGGCAGTACTGGGCGGTGACGGCAAGGCGATCGTGGGTGGTGGTGTTGGCGCCGCCGCCGTGCCACAGGGTGCCCACGAAGAAGACACACGAGCCGGCGGGCATGACCACGGGCAGCGCCCTGTCGTCGGGACCCGGCCGGCGCTTGCCCCAGCGGTGGCTGCCGGGAAAGAGCACCGTGGCGCCGTTGTCCGCGGTGAAGTCGTCGATCGCCCAGATCGTGGCCGCAGCCAAGGGGGCCCGCGGGCGCGGAATCGGGTAGAACCCGTCGTCGTGGTGGGCCAGCTGGGCGGCCTCCCCGGGCTGGATGTTGATGGCCTGCAGCGCCGAGAGCAGGTAGTTGGGCATCAGTAACCGGTCGAGCACCGCCAGCACCCGCGGGTTGTCGACGAGCCGGTCGCACACGCGCGTCCTGCTCAGCAGGCTGTAGATGCGCTGGGTGCGCCGGCCCTCGAAGGAGTTGCGTCCCGTGTGCCCGAGCCCCGGGCGCACCGCGTCACGGATCTGCCCGCATTCCTCGGCGCCGAGCAGGTTCTCCCACACGACGTAGCCGTCGCGGTCGAGGGCCGCCAGGTCGGCGTCGACGATCGCGTCGCCGACCGAGCTGCCGCCGCTCGGCGTCCACTTGTACCGCTGGGCCAGGTCGCCCCTGAGGTCCTCCAGCGTGGTGACGGACTCGTCGTCGATGTTCATTGGCACGTCCCTGTCGTGGTGGCGCTAGGGCCCACACTAGGCCGGGTTCGCCCCGGTCCACACCGAACGCTAGCTTTGCGGTGTGACACCACCGGTGATCGAACGCTGGATCGAGATCGTCGACACCGGCCGGACCGACGAGCTGCGCGACCTGCTGGCCGAGGACGCCGTCTTCCTTTCCCCCGCGGTGTTCACGCCGCAGGAGGGCCGGGACAAGGCGGTGGCCTACCTGGCCGCCGCCGCGAAGCTGTTCTCCGGCAACGGCTTCCGCTATATCGAGAAGTGGTATGCCGAGCGCTCCGCGGTGCTCGAGTTCGTCGCCGACGTCGACGGCATCCACGTCAACGGCATCGACATGATCCACTGGAACGACGACGGCAAGATCACCTCGGTCAAGGTGATGCTGCGGCCGCTCAAGGCGCTGCAGGCCGTCATCCCCGAGATGGGCAGGCTGCTGCAACAGCCGGAGGCCTGAGGGGCCTGAGGGCCGCTACTTCTGCGCTTCCGGGCAGTAGACGCGGATCGCGGCCTGCGTCAGATTCTCGGTGTCGGCGCGGGTGAACTTCGGCGACCACGAATTTCCGTCGGCGACGTCCTTGTTCTCCGCCGCCAGGATGTTGTCGACCACCGACTCCAGCGGCTGCGGTGTCGGGGGCAGCAGCGAGAAACACGTGTGATGACCGAACTCCATGAACCGCTGCCGAACGGCCTCGGTCCCGTTGTCGACGATGCCGTAGGAGGCCAGCGCCGTGAGGAACGCCCCGTCCGGCCCGTCGCTCAGCGACGGCGTCTTGTGCGAGGGCGTGACCGTCACCGTCTGCGACCCGGGCGAGGTCGCGGTCTTGTCGCGCAGGAAATAGGCGCCTACCGCGCTCAGGCCCACCACGGCGGCGATGGCGATGGACGCGGCGAAGACGAGGGACCCGGCGGACTCGGTCCAGGACGGGCGGCGGCGCCGCGGACGCGGCGGAGGCGCCGACTCGGTCGGGACCTGGTTGTCCTCGATGGTCATGCGCTCACTCCTCTGCCTCCCCGAATGATCGCCACGGCTGCATTCACCGCGGAGACCGCGCCCCCACCCTGTCAGGTTTGTCGAGGTCACGCCAAGTCGAGCGCCGTCGCGCAGCGGGCGACGGCACGCGCCGCATGGGACTCATCGGTGACTCGGATCCGTTGACGATGCGCCCGATCGTATCGCCGACGCGTGCCGCCGGGTAGCCCCGTCAGCCGCCGTCGACCAGGTTGTTGTGTTGCGGACAGTAGGCGTGGACGGAGATCGTCACATAGGTGTCGGCGTCGGCGCCCATGCCCGGATTGCTCGCACGGAACTCGTTGACGACCTGCGGCACCGTCATGCCCCGGCTGATGTTCTGGCACACCATCTTGCCGTTGTAGATGGCGGCCTGGGGATCGGCGAAGGAGATGCCGCGGTCGTTGAGGTCCCGGACGTACTTCTGGTCCTGCTGCGGTGTGGAGGCGATGGACGACGGCGCGGCCGAGGACGCCGTCGAGGTCGCCGGCGGTGCGCCGCCTTTCGCCGGCGCCGGCGAGTCGGACGGGCTCATCAACCAGAAGGCGAGCACGATCGCCCCCGCCACCGCGAGACCGCCGACGAGCAACACAGCGGCTTTGCGCCAAGTCGCTTGCCACGATTGACGATCCGCGGGCGGCTCGCCAGCGGAGCCCGCGTCGTCCTCGCGCGACCACGCGGGTTCCACCGCGTCCGGACCCGCCGAAGCGGGCGCGGCCACGGTTTCACCACCGTCGGGTGTCGGTTCGTCGGCAGCCGGTACCGGCTCGGGCATGACGGCCATGCTAGCCATGTCAGTCCAGGGGCGGATCGTCGGCGATCTGTTCTATCGTCTCCGGCGCCACGCCGAGGCCGCGCAGGCAGAACCGGATCGCGCGTTCGCGCACCTCCGCGCGTTTGGCGTGACCCGCCGCCCACTGCTGCTGGGTGCCCGCCCAGACCACGCCGTGGATCGACTTGGCGGCGACGGCCGGAACGATGCCGCGAAAAACGCCGAGCTCCACGCCCCGCTCGAGTTGCTCGACGAGCGGCTCCAGGATGGCCGTGTAGGCGGGGGAGACCAGCTCCGGGGAGTTGAGCACCGTGGCGGGGGCATCCAGGGGCAGCTGGCGCAGCTCCGGCTTGACGCTGTCGTTGAACGCCAGATCGATCCGCCCGTCGATCCAGGCCGCCACCGCCTCGATCGGCGTCCCCGCGGTCGCCATCTTCGCCTTCAACCGCCGCACTTCGGCGTGCGTCATCTCCATGAAGACGGCTTCGACGAGCTCGTCCTTGGATTCGAAGTGCCGGTAGAACGCGCGTGTGCTCAGCCGGGCGTGCTCGAGCACCGCGGCGACGCTGAGGCCCCGGACCCCCTGCTGCCGAACGGATTCCGACGCTGCCGCGACGATGGCGCGGCGCACGTCGGGATCGGGAGCGAGCTTGTTGCGTCGCGTTCGTACCTGATGCCCCACGTGCGCCTGCCGTCGTGTGAGCGGATCCCCCTGGTCCGTCATAGATAATCAAAATAATGCGCAAATCGCTTGCGGGCATCCACTTTCGCCGGAATGTCGCGATGTCGGCGACACGGGCGGCCGCCGGAACGCCCCCGGTCGCCCCGGCGATCGGTTTGCCATGTGGGCATCGCCGCCCTCCCAGCAGTGCCCTTGGTGGACTCCTGGTTTGCCGGGGACGGGGAGCATAGGCTTGGGGGCCATGACGATCGACCGCGCCGCGCTCGTTGCCGGCAGCATCCGGTTTGCCTCGGGCGTGTCGTTTCTCGTCGACCCCCTGCGCGCGAACCGGCTGTGGGGCGACGCGGAGGAACCGGCGCCGACGGCGCGGCTGCTGCTGCGCTCGATGGGCTACCGAGACGCGCTGATCGGCGGCCTGCTCGCCGCGGCGGCGTTGCGCGGCAAGGACACCCGCGGTTGGTTCCTCGCATCGGGCGGCGCCGACGCTGCCGACCTGCTCGGCGGAATCAGCGTGCTTCCCGAATTGAGGCCCGCACAACGGGTTATCGGACTCGGCGGCGCGGTGATCGGGGTCGGCGTGGGGCTGTGGGGCGCGGCGCGCCGGGGTGCGGGGGAGCGGCCGCCGGGCTGACCGGCGAGATTCGTTGGCGCAGGGCCGCTTCGGCTCAGGTGCCGCAGAACGTTCGGTAGGCGCCGAAGTCCTCGGGGGCCGGGGCGGCGTACCGCTGCAGGCCCGGCCGTTCGTCGTAAGGGGCCGTCAAGGCCTCGAGGAGTCGTTCGAGCGGTTCGAGATCGCCGTCGGTGGCCGCACTCAGGGTCTCCTCGACCAGATGGTTGCGGGGAATGTAGACGGGGTTGGTGCGGTCCATCGACTCCGGGTCTGGGTCGAGGGCCCGCCAGCGCGGCAGCCAGTCGTCGAAGCCAGCGGTGTCGTCGAACAGTTCGCGGGTGGGCCCGGCATCGCCGCGGGCGGCCCGGCCGAGGTGGCGGAAGAAGGAGGTGTAGTCGACGCGGCCCGCCTTCAGCAGGGCGAGCAGTTCGTCGATCAGGTGCGCCGCGCCGGCGTCGGCGGAAAGGCCGAGTTTCGCCCGCATGCCGGGCGCCCACACGGCGTCGTAGCGGGTGTGGAACACCCCGAACGACTCCTCGGCGAGCCCTACCGCCTCCTCGGTGCTCTCCGAGATCAACGGCAGCAGCGTCTCGGCGAAGCGGGCGAGGTTCCACCCGGCGACGGCGGGCTGGTTGCCGTAGGCGTAGCGACCCCAGAAGTCGATCGAGCTGAAGACGGTCTCGGGGTCGTAGGCCTCCATGAACGCGCACGGTCCGTAGTCGATGGTCTCCCCGGAGATCGTCATGTTGTCGGTGTTCATCACCCCGTGCACGAACCCGATCAGCATCCACCGGGCTGTCAGCGACGCCTGGGCGCCCACCACCGCCTCGAACAGCGCGAGGTAGGGGCGCTGCGCGGCGGCGGCGGCGGGATAGTGGCGCGCGATCGCGTGGTCGGCGAGGCGCCGCAGCAGGTCCGCGTCGCCGGAGGCGGCGGCGTACTGGAAGCTCCCGACGCGCAGGTGGCTGCCCGCCACCCGGGTGAGCAGGGCGCCGGGCAGCTCCGTGTCGCGCTGCACCGGGCGTCCCGTGCCCACCACGGCCAGCGACCGTGTCGTCGGCACGCCCAGCGCGTGCATCGCCTCGCTGATCAGGTACTCGCGCAGCATCGGCCCCGTCGCCGCCAGGCCGTCACCGCCGCGCGCGAAGGGCGTGGGACCGGAGCCTTTCAGGGCGATGTCGCGCAGGTGCCCGTGCTCATCGGCGAGCTCGCCCAACAGCAGGGCGCGGCCGTCGCCCAACCGGGGAACGAACCCGCCGAACTGATGCCCGGCGTAGGCCTGGGCCACCGGGGTCGCCCCGTCGGGCACCAGGTTGCCCACCAGGAAGCGCAGCCCGTCGGGGCCGCGCAGCCACGCGGGGTCGAGACCGAGTTCCGCGGCGAGGCGTCCGTTGAGCACGAGCAACCGCGCGTCGGGAGGCGTCTCGGCTTGCCAGCGGACGGCCATCTCGGGCAGGTCGCGCAGGAAGCGGTCTTGCAGAGCAACGGCCATGTGCGGGGTGACGCTCACCTCATCGAGCCTACGGAAAACCCGGCAGCTCGCGCCGCGCCGTTGTCAAGGCCGCTACGGTTGATGGCGACACCCTCACCACGGAACGAGCATGACGACGGATCAATCAATGTACGAGCAGGTCAACAGCCACGCGGTGGATCCCGCAGACATCGGGTCGCGCATCGACCCGGTCCTGGCCCGCAGCTGGCTGCTGGTCAACGGCGCGCACGCCGACCGGTTCCAGTCCGCGGCGCACTCCCGCGCCGACATCGTCGTCCTCGACATCGAGGACGCGGTGGCGCCCAAGGACAAGGCCGCCGCCCGCGACCACGTCGTGCGCTGGCTCGGCGCGGGCAACACGGACTGGGTCCGCGTCAACGGCTTCGGCAGCCCCTGGTGGGCGGATGATCTCGCCGCGCTGTCCGGCACCCCCGTCGGGGGGGTGATGCTGGCGATGGTCGAATCGGTCGACCACGTCGCCGAGACCGCCAAGCGGCTGCCCGACGTGCCGATCGTGGCGCTGGTCGAAACGGCCCGCGGCCTGGAGCGCATCACCGAGATCGCCGCCGCCAAGGGCACTTTCCGGCTGGCCTTCGGCATCGGGGACTTCCGCCGCGACACCGGCTTCGGGGAGGACCCGTCCACGCTGGCCTACACCCGGTCGCGTTTCACCATCGCGGCCAAAGCGGCCGGCCTGCCCAGCGCGATCGACGGGCCGACCATCGGCTCCAACCCGCTCAAGCTCATCGAGGCCACGGCCGTCTCCGTCGAGTTCGGGATGACCGGCAAGATCTGCCTGTCCCCGGAGCAGTGCGCGGTGGTCAACGAGGGGCTGTCCCCGTCGCAGGACGAAATAGCCTGGGCGAAAGAGTTCTTCGCCGAGTTCGAGCGCGACGGCGGCGAGATCCGCAACGGGTCGGACCTGCCGCGCATCGCGCGGGCGAGCAAGATCCTCGAGTTGGCCCGCGCCTACGGCATCGAGGTGTCCGAATTCGAGGACGAACCGGTGCACTCGCCTGCGCCGTCGGACACCTACCACTATTGATCACTACCGAGCAGGTCCCGATGAGCGACTCCGTGGATTTCCACTTCGACCCGATGTGCCCGTTCGCCTACCAGACCGCGCTGTGGATCCGCGACGTCCGGGAGCAGGTCGGGATCACGGTCAACTGGCGGTTTTTCAGCCTCGAGGAGATCAACCGCGCCGACGGCAAGAAGCATCCGTGGGAACGGGAGTGGTCCTACGGGTGGTCGCTGATGCGCATCGGGGCGCTGCTGCGCCGGACCGACATGGCCCTGCTGGACCGGTGGTACGGCCGGATCGGTTACGAGTTACACGCCGCGGGTAACAAACCGCACGACCCGGCGGTGGCGCGCCGCCTGCTCGAGGAGTTGGACGTCGACGGGGAGACTCTCGACGCGGCGCTGGCCGACCCGACCACCCACGACGAGGTCCGGGCCGACCATCAACGGGTCCTCGACGCCGGCGGCTACGGTGTGCCGACGCTGTTCCTTTCCGGTCAGTGCCTGTTCGGCCCGGTTCTGGTCGACCCGCCGACCGGTCCGGACTCCCTGAAGCTGTGGACCGTGGTGACCGGCATGGCCGGGCTGCCGCACGTCTACGAGCTTCAGCGGCCCAAGGCGCGGGCCGACGTGGAGCTCATCGGCCGCCGTCTGCGCCCCTACCTGCACGGCCGCGACTGGGTGAGCATCGACCGCGGTGAGGTCATCGAGGTCGAGAACCTCGCCGATCGCGGCTGACGGGGTCGCCTAGGCGGCGTGTCGCGCGAGCGTGATGCCGATGCGGGTTTCGAGTTCGCTGCAGTCGATGGTGGGTGCGCGTGGTGGGGCTTCTGAGCGGTAGGTGTGGCCGGTGGGGGTGGTGTATTCGGCGGTGTGGGTGTGGGTTTCGTCGGTGCTGGTGGTGACGCGCCAGCCGGGGCTTTCTTTGGTGTAGTTGCAGTGTTGGCAGGTGCCCAGGCCGTTGGTGACGGTGGTGGGGCCGCCGCGGGCCCAAGGTTGGGCGTGGTCGCGGTGGCGGATGGGAGCGTCGCAGTAGGGAGTGCGGCAGCGTCGGTCGCGCAGGTCGATGAAGGCGGCCAGCCCGCGGGGAAACAGGCGTGCCCGCGATTCCATGGCCACCAGGGCCCCGGATCGTGGGTGGACGTAGAGGCGGCGCAGGGTGGCTCGCGAGCGCGCGTCGGCGGCGGCGTTGTGGACCAGGTTGCGGGCCACGGCCGCGGGGATGGGCCCGTAGCCGGCCACCTCGGCCGGCGCATCGTCGCCGCCCAGCAGCGTGTCGTCGGATAGGACGAGGTTTACCGCAACGGGGTCGGGCACCACGGCCGGTCTGCCGGTGATGCGTTCGATGAGGGTGTCGGCCATGATCTGGCCGCGGGTGCGGTCGTCGAAGGTGGTGTCGGCGGCGCGTTTGAGTGCCGCGTAGACCGCTACGCCTTTCGCCACGGGCAGCAGCGCGGTCAGATAGGTCATGGTGTCGGGGGCGGGCCGGATGGTCACGGTGCGCTCGCGTTCGGCTTTGGCGGCGCGTTCGACGCCGGCGTGCGGGTCGAGGCGGTAGGCGATCGTTTTGGCGGCCGCGGCGATGCGGGCGTCGCCCATGCCCTCGAG
>NZ_JBYCLG010000344.1:0-7168 GCF_057473785.1 Mycobacterium sp. TH-M103 | reverse complement strand
ACCGCGACCCCCAAAACGACGTCCATCCCGGCTCTCCTTCGGCTGGCGACCCCGCAGCCAGCAATGTCCCGGCATCACTACACTGCGATACCGTCGGCATTATCAGTTCGCCTACGAGCGCAGCGTAACCAGCGTCGGCGAACGACGGCGCGGTCGCCGCAACGACACCCGCGGAGAGCCATCGCCGCGGCGTCCGAACGGAGACTATGGTCGCAAGCGAGCAACGCAGTCGGCCCGCCGGGGTGTGCCCCGGCCGCACCACCGAACCCGCGCCGGCGGTAACCGTCCTTGAGACCCGGGGGGCCTCGTGAGCCACAGCAGCGACGACACGCCTACCGGCCCCATCGGCGGGCAGACGCAGCGCATACCCGGGGCCGCCGTGCACCGGGCCCCGGCGGCCGCCACCGCGCCGGGGCCGGCGGGCGGGTGGTCGCGGACCCGCGACCTGACGGCCGCCGGCCTGCTCGTCGTCGCGCCGCTGCTGCCGTGGAACCTCTATTTCGGGCTCGGCATCCCCGGCACCAGCGGCGCCGTGTTCGCCGTGCTGATCGCGGTAACCGTGCTGTCGCTGCTGGCGCTGGGCGTGACGCGGCTGGGCCCGCTGCGGTCCCACCCCGCCGTGGCGGGCCGGTTTCGCGCGGGCGGCAACGTCCCCTATCTGCTGCTGGTGCTGGCTTTCGTCGGGTTCGACGTGTTCGAGACGGTCCGTTTCGCCGGCACCGTTCAGGTGCCGGGCGGGGTCGGGCCGGGGGCGTGGCTCGGTGTGGCCGGCGCGCTGCTGAGCACGCAACCGGTGAGCCCCGCGTCGGCGGACACCAAGTTCCCCGCCGTCCGGGTCATCGGCTACGCGTCGATGCTCGGGGCGGCGCTGAGCTTCGGCTTCAACCTGTTCTGGCGGGTGAAGTACGCGCTGGGCGGCGCCGGGTTCGGCAAACAGAACATCGCGGTCATCACGAGCGCGGTGGTCTACGGCGTGGTGGCCCTGGTCGCCGTCCTCGTCGCCTCCACGTGGCTCGTCCGCACCACCAAGGCGTCCCGGCTGGCCACCGTGGCGCTCGGGGTGTCGGCGTCGGTCGCCGGCGTCCTGGTGTGGATCCTGCCCGTCGGCCGTGACGTCGACGCATTCCACGGCATCGCGCAGAACACCTCGACGGCCGGCGTCGGGTTCGAGGGCTACCTGGCGTGGGCGGCGGCGGCGGCGGTGTTCGCGCCACGGACGTTCCTGGACCACCGGGGCGCGCGCACGACCGAGGCGAACGCCTGGCGGGCGGCGGCGCGCAACGGCCTGGCGCTGATCGCCGTCTGGTGCCTGGGGTCGATGGCCATGCGGCTCACCGACCTCGCCGTCGCGGTCAGCCTGAACTACCCGTTCTCCCGGTACGACAGCATGGTGCTGGCCGGCTTCGACCTGGTCACCGCGACCCTGGCGATCTGGCTGCGCGTCAACCTGGCCAACGACGCGGTCTCGGCGCGCCTGGTGTCGTCGCTGTGCGGGCTCGTCGCCACGCTGAGCGTCTCGCGCGTCGTGCTGGGTGTCGCGCTGGCGCCGCGGTTCCAGGAGCCGCCCAACGCGACCGCGCGGAACCCGGTGTACGGCAACGATCTCGCCCAGCAGATCACCAGCGTCTTCGACGTGACGCTGTGCGGGCTGGCCCTGTGCATCCTGGCCGCGGCGATCGTCGCCGGACGCCACCGGCGCCGGAAGCGCGCCGCCCCGGCCGGCGGCCGCCGGCCGTCGGCGGCACCGACCACCCGCGTCCGGGTGCCCCGCCCGGCCCCGCCGTCGGCGGCGGCGACGACGCGGATCCCGACCGGCAAACCCGGCGCCGGCGCGGAGCACCCCACCACCGTGATTCCGCAGGCAGGGCCCGGCCCGCGGATCTTCCGGGGCGAGGACTCGGCCACGCGGCAGATCCCCGTGCCGAAGCCCAGGATCTTCCGGGCCCCGCACGACACGAAGTAGTCGGGGGTGGACGGCGCCGTGCGCCCCGATCGGGCAGAACTGACCCGGATTCAGCCGCGCAGGGGCGCGAAAGCGAAGTCGCGCAGCCCGTTTCGCGGCTCGATGGCCGCCCGGAAGCCCAGAGCTTCGGCGGCGCGGGCCGGATCCGCGACGATGTGGCGCACATCGCCGCTGCGGTACTGGCCGGTCACCACCGGCGCCGACGCACCGTCGCGGGCGGCGCACAGCGCCGTCGCCACCTCCATGATGGAGATCGGCCGCCCCGAGCACACGTTGGCCGCGAGGAAGCCCCCGCGGTCGCTCGCCGCGGCGGCCACGTTCGCGGCCGCCACGTCGTCGACGTGGACGAAGTCACGCATCTGGCCGCCGTCCTCGAAAACCCTTGGCGGTTCTCCTTTTTCCAGCGAGGACCGGAAGATGGCCGCCACCCCCGAATAGGGGGTGTCCCGCGGCATCCCGGGGCCGTAGACGTTGTGGTAGCGCAGCGCCACCACCGACCCGCCCGTCGCCTCCGACCACGCCAGCGCGTAGTGCTCCTGCGCGGTCTTGCTGGCGGCGTACAGGCTGCGCGGCCGCAGGGCGGCGTCCTCGTCGACGAGGCGCCACCGCAACTCCTCACCGCCGACCGGACAGCGGTGCTCGAAGACTCCGGCGTCCAGGTCGGCGCGCCGCCGCGGCAGCGGGTCGACGGGCCCGTGTTCGGGGCAGTGGTAGCGCCCCTGCCCGTACACCACCATCGACGACGCGAGCACCAGGCGGCGCACGCCGGCCGCGAACATCTGCGCGAGCAGCACCGTGGTGGCCAGGTCGTTGTGTCCGCCGTAGGCGGGCGCGTCCGCGGCGTCCACGCCGGCCCCCACGATCGCGGCGTGATGGCACACGAGGTCGACGCCGGCCAGCAGCGGGGCCAGCGCGTCGGCGTCGCGGACGTCGACGCGGTGGCACCCGGGCGGCAGGACCGCGTCCAGGCCGTGCGCGGCCGGCAGCAGCACGTCGACGCCCACCACGTCGTGACCCTCGGCCCGCAGCGCCGCCTCGACCCGCGACCCGATAAAACCGGCCGCGCCGGTCAGCAGCACCCTCACGGCAGCTCGACGGGCAGCGTGACGCCGGTGTGCGGCAGGCAGTGGGTACAGTTGCGTTCGGAGGCCACCCGCGCGATCGCCTCGCGCACCAGCTTCTTGAACAGCTCGACGTTGCGCTGGAACTGCGCGAACACCTCGGCGGTCTTCACCCCCTCCCCGACCGCGACCCCGGCATCCAGGTCGGTGACCAAAGCTATCGTGGCATAACACATTTCGAGTTCACGAGCGAGCACCGACTCCGGGTAGCCGGTCATGTTGACCAGGCCGAACCCGGCCGAGGCGAACCACCGGCTCTCGGCCCGGGTCGAGAACCGCGGACCCTGGACCACCACCATGGTGCCGCCGTCGACCACGTCGGGCAGGCCGGTGACGGCGGCGCGCAAGGTCGGGCAGTACGGATCGGCGAAGTCGACGTGGATGCCGCCGGAGTCGAAGTAGGTGTCGAGGCGGCCGCTCGTGCGATCGACCAGCTGGTCGGGCACGACGACCGTGCCGGGACCGTTGGCCGGGTCGAGGCTACCGACGGCGCACGGGCCGAACACGCGGCGCACCCCGAGCTTGCGCAGCGCCCACATGTTGGCCCGGTAGGGCACGGTGTGCGCCGAAAACTCGTGAGTGGCGCCGTGGCGGGGCAGGAACGCGACCTCGTGCCCGCCGACCGTGCCGAGGGTGACCGGGGCGCTGGGCCGGCCGTAGGGGGTGTCCACGGTGACGGTGCGAACGTCGGATTCGAGAAACGTGTAGAAGCCGCTGCCGCCGATCACCCCGAGCATCCGCCCATTCTGGTGCATGGCCCTTCGGCGGGATGTTGCAGGATGTTGCAGGATATTTTCATGGCCAGTTTCGGGCAGTGGATCTCGGGTGCGCGGCCGCGGACGCTGCCCAACGCGGTGGCGCCCGTGGTCGCCGGAACCGGCGCCGCGGCGTGGCTGCACGCCGCGGTGTGGTGGAAGGCGCTGCTGGCGCTGGCCGTCGCGGTCGCGCTGACCGTCGGCGTCAACTACGCCAACGACTACTCCGACGGCGTCCGCGGCACCGACGACGACCGCGCCGGCCCGGTGCGGCTGGTCGGGGCGCGGCTGGCGGCGCCGCGCGCGGTGCTGACCGCGGCGGTGGCCAGCCTGACGGTGGCCGCCGTCGCGGGTGTGGCGCTGGCGCTGCTGTCCGCGCCGTGGCTGATCGCGGTCGGCGCCGCCTGCATCGCGGGGGCCTGGCTGTACACCGGCGGGTCGAAGCCCTACGGCTACGCCGGTTTCGGCGAGGTCGCGGTGTTCGTGTTCTTCGGCCTGGTCGCGGTGCTGGGCACCGAGTACACCCAGGCGCTGCGGGTGGACTGGGTGGGGCTGGTGCTGGCGGTGTCGACGGGGGCGCTGTCGTCCTCGGTGCTGGTGGCCAACAACCTGCGCGACATCCCCACCGACGCGCAGTCGCACAAGATCACGCTGGCGGTGCGTCTCGGCGACGCCCGCACCCGCACGCTGTACCAGGCGCTGCTGGCGACCGCCGGGGCGCTGACCCTGGTGTTGACGGCGGCCACGCCGTGGTGCGCGGCGGGCCTGGTGGCCACGCCGCTGGCGCTGCGGGCCGCGGGCCCGGTGCGATCGGGCCGCGGCGGCCCGGCGCTGATCCCGGTGCTGCGCGACACCGGCCTGGCGATGATCGTGTGGGCGGTCGCGGTGGCGCTGGCCTTGACGCTGGTGCGCTGACCGGGTGTGCGCTTCCCTAGTCCTCGTCGACGTCCTCGCCGCGCAGGCGGGCTTGCAGCTGTTCTCGTTCCCGGCGGCGGCGTTCCCCGGCCGTCGCGAGCGCGGCGGTGGCCCGCCGGCGCAGCGGGCTGAACAACCAGATGCCCAGCGGCATCGCGATGATCAACGCGAACAACGCGGCGACGATGACGGGGAACTGCGCGATCCCCAGCAGTCGGGCGATCCCGTAGATCACCCCGGTGAGCACGGCCACCAGCAGCAACCGCGCTGCCGCGTAAGGCAGGACACCGCCGATCATGCCGCCGCCCCGGTGTCCGGTGCTTTCCGTGCTTTCGGTGCCTTCTGGGCCAGGCTCTGCTGCCACGGGTCGAGCCTACGACGCGGGTATATTCGCTGCAGGAGGTGTTGAGTGCTCTACCTGCTCGTCGTGCTGATCCTGGGGACCCTGATCTACGTTGGCTGGCGCGCGGCGCGGCTGCAGAACAGCCGCCCGAAGACCCGCGTCATCGGACCCGACGACGATCCCGACTTCCTCCGGCGATTAGGCCACGGGGACAACAACCCTCGCTAGCCGCTCAGCCCAGACCCGGGTTGCGCTGGTCGCCGCCGAACCCGTCGGCAACGACGGCCGCCAGTTCGACGAGCGCCTCGCGGGTCCCCCGCCGCAACCGGTCCAGGTTGATCTCGGCGCCCTCCTCGAGATGCGGGTCGAACGGCACGATGCGCACGGCGCGGCAGCGCCGCGAGAAGTGGTCGACCACCTTGTTCATGTCGACCTTGCCGGTGCGCGGGCGCACCGCGTTGATCACGGCGATCGAATCGCGGACCAGGTCCTCGTGGCCGTGGGCGTCCAGCCAGTCCAGCGTCGCCGAGGCGCTGCGCGCGCCGTCGATCGATCCCGAGCTGACGACGACCAGCACGTCGGCCTTGTCCAGCACCGACGACATCGCCGAGTGCAGCAGCCCGGTGCCGCAGTCGGTGAGCACCAGGCCATAGAACCGTTCCAGGATCTCGAGGGTGCGGTCGTAGTCGGCGGCGCTGAACGCCTCCGACACGGACGGATCGGTCTCCGACGCCAGCACTTCCAGCCCGCTCGGCCCTTTCGAGGTGTACCGGCGAACGTCGCTGTAGCGCGCGATACTCCCGGCGTCGTGCAGCATCTCGCGCACCGTCGCCGCCGTCTCCAGCGGCACCTTCTGGCTCAGGGTGCCACGGTCCGGGTTGGCGTCGACGGCCACCACCCGGTCGCCGCGGATCTCGGCGAACGTCGCCCCCAGCGTCGCGGCGATCGTGGTCTTGCCCACCCCGCCCTTCAGCGACAGCAGCGCGATCCGGTAGCAACCCCGCAGCGGCCGGTTGACCTGGGCCACCAGGTTGTTGTAGCGGGCGGCCCGGGCACCCTCGCCCACGTTGATCAGCCCGTTGGACAGCACGTACAGCAGCCGGCGCCAACCCTCGGTGGGCGGGGGCTTCACCGGGCGCAACAGCATGCTGGTGGACAGCTCCGGGTACGGCGTGTGCGGCAGCGGCTCGGGACGGCGCAGACCCGACGGGGCCGCCGGCGCGGCGTGGACCGCGGTGGGCCCCGCATCGATCGGTCCGGTGTAGTAGGCGCCGTAGGCCGTCGGGTCGACCCGCCTCATGCCGGTCGCCGGGGTCGGTTCCCACTGCGGCATACCGCCCGAGGGGGGCGGCTCCTGCCTGCCGGAGCCCCGCCGGTCCGTGCGGAAGCCGACGAAGGCGCGAGTCGGCGCGTCGCCGCCCGGCTCGGGCGGCGACGCGGCCTGGGGTTCGACAGAGTCCTGCGGGGTAAACTGCCTGGTGGGTTGGTCGGGCGATTCCACGCCCGTCGTCGGCTCGTCGGACACGTGCACTCCCCCTCGATCGGTTATGCGGGTCGTTTTGCCCACTGTCAGACCAGCTGTCAGCCCACCCCCGCATACGAGTGCAGGCCCACGGTCACCAGATTAACGAAGAACAGGTTGAAGACCATCGCCACGAACCCCACGACGTTGATCCAGGCCGCTTTCCGGTCCCGCCACCCCGCGGTCGACCGGGCGTGCAGATAGGCCGCGTACACCACCCACGCGACGAACGACACCGTCTCCTTGGGGTCCCAGCCCCAATACCTGCCCCAGGCCTCCTCGGCCCAGATGGCGCCGAAGATCACGCCGAAGCCGAACACCGGGAACGCGAAGATCGTGGTGCGGTAGGCGATGCGGTCCAGCGTCTGGGCGTCCGGGAACCGCTGCACGAGCCGGGCCAGGGTGCCCTCGGTCTCGGGGTGCCCCAGCCGCGACGTCCGCAGCAGGAACAGGACGCTGGCGATGCCGGCGACCATGAACACCCCCGACCCGAGGCTGACCACCGACACGTGGATGGGCAGCCAGTAGGACTGCAGCGCGGGCATCACC
>NZ_JBYCLG010000343.1:0-12542 GCF_057473785.1 Mycobacterium sp. TH-M103 | reverse complement strand
GACATGATCAGATCCTCCAAGAGAGCTCGGAGAACCCGTCGGATGTCGTCTGATCGACACACCGATCTCTATCGCGAAGTCAGACGCAAAACAGGGTGCGCATAAAACCCGGGACGGTTCGCGACGAGTGCGGACCCAGGCACTATTCCCCGCCGCTACTGTGTGGTCCAGAACGAACCTCCGGATGGGCCGCCGCCGAGGCCCGGGTCGCCGACGCAGTAAGCGTTGTCCGCGGTCGCCCCCGGCCGCCCTACCTTGGCCACCACCGCGGCGATGGCATCCTCACGGGTGGCGCCCCAGGCGCCGAGCAACTTCGGACCGTCATCGGAGAGGGCCACGCACCCGCCCTCGCCCGCGACAAGGATGCGGCAGTCGGTCGCGCCGTGGCGTGTGGCGCACTGGTTCAACGCATACGCCTCGACATGGTCCAGGCTGGCAAGGCTACCGCCCACCGTGGTTTCGAAGGTGTGGGTGGAGTCCGATCCCGCCATCACGATGTAGTCGCCATCGGCATGCGCCGGTGCTGCCACTGCGACGGCACAGAAAGCGGTAATTACTGCGGACGCACTGAGCTTGAACACAACGCTAACCTCACTCGCGACGAGTTTAGCCACCGCGCGGGCGTACTGCAGCGAATGCACCAAGTTGGGCGTCGTCCAGCAGCTCCCCTACGCGATGTCGCTCCCACACGGTCAGCAGGTTCGTCAGCATCTGCAGCGGTGCGCGCACGCTCTCGTCGTCTCGGATGCGGGGATCGGTGCGGTTGCCGGGCAGCGCGTCGCCGAATCGGCTGAGCAGCAACGCCGGCACGTCCAGTAGCCAGGCGACCCCCATCACCGCGGCGTAGAGCACCGTGTGGCGGCGCAACCGGTCCGGATCCAGGGGCGGCCCACCGCAGCGGCGAAACTCCGTGACGAACACGTGCAGCAGCTCGTCGAAATGCTTGTCCCACAAACCTGTTTCGGCGCCGGACAGGGCGCCCCACAGGGCCATGCCCACGTTCATCTGGCTGACGCATCCCCAGTCCATCAAGCCGCAGCGCAGGGCACCCCGGCCGTCCGGGCTGTCGCGCCAGAACCAGGCGTTGTCGACGTTGGCGTTCCAGTGGCACAGCGCCACATAGTCGGCGTCGGCGGCCAGCGACTGCTCGACCGCGTCCGCGTGGCGGGCCACCAGCGGCACCTCGGTGCGCAGGCGGTCGAGGAATTCCGGCGCGTGAACACCCGTCGGCATCAGTCCGGGGTTTGCGGCGACGAAACCGGCGAGACGGGTGACGCGCTTGTCGAGCTTCTCCGGGGACAGCGGGGCCCGCTCCCCCACGGTCGCGCCCGCGACGTCCAGCGGGAAGTCGGTGGCCAGGTCGGCCGGCAGCCGCCCTGAGCGGTGGGTGCCCGCCAGCCGGGCCAGCGCGGTCAGCAGCGCGCGGTAGTGCTCGAGCGGCTCGGGCATGTCGTAGTCCAGGCACTTCTGATAGTGCGGTTCGATCCCGTTGGTGCCGAACAGGATTCGCTCGGTGATCAGCAGACCGGTGCCGGTCTCCCGGTGATAGTCGGCGAACAGGACGCTCGGTACCGCGATGGGGAATTTCGCCAACTGGGACAGACCGGCGAACCGCACCTCGGCATCCATCTGCGTCCTGCCGAGATCGCGCGTGGGGTTGTCGAAATCGCGGGAGAACTTGACGAACAGGTCGGTGTGCAGCTCCGGAGCAGCCCGGTCGTATTCGACCGTGAGGACGACTTTGCGTCCCGTGCTTCCCGCCGCGACCGGCTCGAACCGGGCGATCCGGGTCACGCGGTTGTCGGCCCCCAGGACACCGGAACGGCGCAGCGCGTCGGTGAGGAACCCGGCGGCGCCGCTGTGCAACGTCGCCGGGTCGGCGGGAAACGCCAGCCCGTAGCGGTCACCGGCCGTCCACTGCCCGGTCACCAGGTTTGTTCGGCCGCACGAACCAGCATGTGGTTGACGGCAACTCGGCGGTCGCGGGTGACCATGTAGAGCACCGCGTCGGCGATGTCGTCGGGCCGCAATTTGACCATGCCGGCGGTCCGGCGCTCGAACGCCTCCCGCGACGACGCGGCCAGGTGGTCGAAGATCTCGGTGTCCACCGTTCCCGGGCCCACCACGCCGACGCGGACGTGCTGGCCGATCAACTCCTGTCGGATGCCCTCGCTGAAGGCGTTGACCCCGAACTTGGTGAGCGAATACACCGCCGTTCCCGGCCGGGCCACCCAGCCGGCGGTGGAGCTGATGGTCACCAGGTCGGCGACGCCGCGCGGCGAGTCGGCGGCCGCGTCGATCAGGTGCGGCAGCGCCGCACGAGTGGCGTACAGGACGCCCCGCACGTTGACCGAGACCATCGCGTCCCAGTCCTGCAGCGGCGCCTCGGCTGCGGGCCCGGACTGCATCATGCCGGCATTGTTGACCAGGATGTCGATCCGTCCCAGCTCGGCGACCGTGCGTCGCACCGCGTCCGCGACCTGATCGGCGTCGGTGACGTCGGCGGGCACGACCAGCGCCGTACCGCCCGCGGATTCGATCTCGTTCTGCAGCTCGGCCAGCCGGTCGCCGCGGCGCGCGACCAGGGCCACCGCGGCGCCCTGGGCGGCCAGCGACCTCGCGGTCGCGGCGCCGATCCCGCTGCTGGCACCGGTGACCAGGGCCGCGGTGCCCGCGAGTGTCGTTGTCATGTTCTGTCCGCCCCTCCGGTTCGCGACCCGGCGCCCAGTATCGCTCCGAGCACGTAATCGGTGTCCTCGCCCAGGTCCGGCGCGCCACGGGCGACCAGGGCCGGAGACCGCGCCAGGCGCCACGAGGCTCCCACGATCGGGCGCTGCCCCTCGCGGTGATCGCTGACGAAGCGATACAGTTCGCGGTCCCAGAGCCCCTGGTCGGCGATCACGTCGAGCGCGGTGGCGCTCTTGGTCGCCGGGACCCCCGCCGCCCGCAGCCGGTGCGCGAGCCCTTCGGCGTCGTGGAGCCGGGTCAGGTCTGTCAGGGCGGCGTCGAGCGCTTCGGCGTGGCGCTGCCGCGCGGCGGTCGTGGCGTAGCGGGGATCGCCGGCCAGCGCGGTGGCGTCGAGCACCGCGCACAACCGCCGCCATTCGGCGTCACCGGCGACGGCCACGGCGACCCAGCCGCCGTCCGAGCAGGGGTAACAGCCGTGGGGGCACATGTCGGGGTGGCGATTACCCATGGGACCGAGCGGATTTCCGGTGAGGGTTTGCGCCACCAGGCTGTCCCCGATCATCGTGGACAGGGTCTCCACCGCCGACACGTCGACGAACTGGCCTTCCCCGCTGAACTCGCGGTGCAGCAACGCCACGACGGCGGCGTAGGCGGCGGCCGCACCGACGGTGGAGTCCCCGTAGCGCATGCTCGTTCCCAGCGGCGGGCCGCCGGGATAGCCGACCAGCGAGGCGATCCCGGCCAGGGCGGCGAAGCAGGGGGCGTAGCCGGTCTGATGACCCAGCGGCCCCTCGTTGCCCCACATCTTGATCGACACCGAGATGATGTCGGGCTTGATCGCCGCGAGCTCCCGGTACCCCAGGCGCTGACGTTCCATCGCGCCCGGGCGCAGGTTGTTGACGACGACGTCGCTGCATGCGATCAGCTCGCGCAGGCGCGCCATGCCCTCGGCCGACTTGATGTCCAGGTCGACGCTGAGGATCTCCGGGTTGATGCTCAGGAAGAAGGGCGCGTGGTTGATGTCGGTGCCGCCGTAGGCGCGCATCTCCTCCGGGCTGCCCGCGGTTTCGACCTTGATCACCTCGGCGCCCAGCAGCGCCAGCAGCTTTCCCGCGTAGGGGCCCGCCCACACCTTGGTGAGCTCGACGACGCGCACCCCCGCCAGCGGGCCGCCACGGGACGCCCGAGACGGTTTGGGCTGGGCCGACCGGACCGCCGGACCCGGGCGCGGCGCATCCAGGCGCTCGAGCACCGAGGCGGTGTGCTGGCCCAGCAGCGGCGCTGCGGTGGTGATGACCGCCGGCGAGGCGCCCAGCGCGTACGGCACGGTCGGGTATTCGGCGTCGCCCAGCACGGGGTGGTGCACTCGCTGGAAGAAGTGGCGGTGGCGGTACTGCGGTGAGCGGTGCAGATCCGCGGCGCCGTTGACCGGGACCAGCGGGACGCCCAGCCGCTGGGCCGCATCGGCCGCGTCGTCTTTGCCCAGATGCCGTACCCAGGCGGAGAAGCCCCGCTGGAACTCGGCGACCTTGTCCGCGGTGACGGAGAACTCCAGCCAGTCGTCGTCGAAGGCGTCGAGCCAGTCCGGTTGGCCCAGCAGCTGTTTCACGCCGGTCCAGTGGGCACGACTGGTCATGTAGAGGTAGACGAAGCCGTCGGCGCAGGCGAAAAACGATGCCGGCCCCGCCTGGTCGTAGTCACCGCGGTCGCCTTCGGCCGGCACCTCCCCGGTGACGAGCCGCCCCAGGATGCAGTCGGCCCGCGACACCAGCACCGCCTGCTGCGAGATGTCGATGGCCTCCCCCCGCCCGGTGTGCAGTCGGCCGAACAGCGACGCCGCGATGCACAGCGCCGCGTCCAGCCCCGCTTCGTAGTCGGCCAGGAAGCGGCCGGGTCCCTGCAGCGGCGGCTTGCCGGGGTCGGCATGGCTGGGGGTGTGATACCCCCAGCCGCTGGCGTGAAAGACGTTGATGCTCTTGGCGTTGTCGAATTCGGTGGGCATCCCGCTGCCGAACGGGGTGATCGAGCAGAACACCACGCCCGGATACCGCGCGGACCAGTCGGTGGCGCGGTCCTCGATCACCGCGTCGGCGGTGCCGATGAGCCGGTCTACCCGCCCGGTGTCCAGCACGACGGACTGCTTGTTGGTGTTGAGGTGGGCGAAGAGCCCGCTGCCCTCGGGGCCGGCGCCGATGACGGGGGCCATCGCCCGGGTGCGACTGCCGCACCCGGGGGGTTCGACCTTGATCACCTCGGCGCCGAAGTCGGCCAACAGCTTTCCGCAGTACTCGCCCGCGACGGAGTCGGCCAGTTCGACGACGCGGAGACCGCTCAGCGCCGACATGCCTGCACCCGCGAGAAGGTCAGGGCTTCTGGCGCCCCGAGCGGCTCAGGCGCCACTCCGGCGGGAAGTTCATGTCGTTGTCCTTGACCACGTTGTTCAGGCCCTTCTCGAAGGTGCCCGCGGTCAGGTCGACCTCTTCCGCGTCGTTGGCGATCATCGGCAGCATCCCCTCCACCATCCCGGTGAGCAGGCTGCCGAAGTACTCGCCCTTGTGCTGCTTGTAGAGCTCCAGGAACGTCTTCTGCACGGCGACGGTGTCGGTCGGACGGGAGCGCGAGCACGCCATCGCGTACTTCAGCGTCTCGTCCTCGAGCTTGTCCCGGGGCACCACGCTGTTGACGAAGCCGCACTCGTACATCTCCTTGGCGCTGAACGGCCTGCCGGTGAACAGCATCTCGGAGAACTTGCGCAGGCCCATCGTCTCGGCCCACCACCACAGCCGGGGGCCCCAACCCACGTAGCGGAACGCGGGGTGCCCGAACAGCGCGTCGTCGGAGGCCACCACCAGGTCGGCGTCGCCGGCCTGGTAGAAGTGCCAGCCATAGCAGTAGCCCTTGGCCTCGATGATGCTGATCTTGCGCAGCTCCTGCAGCGGCCGGTTGCCGGCGCGGGCCTTGGCGTAGAAGTCGGTAACAGTGGACAGGTAGCGATACGACCCGCCCGGCGGGTACTTGACGTCCTCGTCGTTGATGGCCAGTTCGTGCAGCAGCGGCATGCCGGGGTTTTCCAGCATTCCGCGCTGTTCCGGCAGGTCTCCGCCGCTACCGAAATCCTGTCCCTCGCCGCGGATCACCACGACCTTGACGTCGTCGTCCACGTTGCACTTGTGGATCAGGTCGGCGTAGTTCTGCCGCATGCCCAAGGTGGTCGAGTTGAGCTCTTCGGGGCGATTGAACGTGATGTATGCGATCCGGTTCTTCTTGTCCTTCTCGAACTTGATGTACTGCTCGGCTTCCTTCTTCATCTTTTCGTAGTCGTATTCCGGCATGATTTCTCTCCAGTTTTGTTGTGCCTACTTGAGCAAAGCGCCCGCGTCGACGGGCAAGGAAACGCCAGTGACATAACGTGATTCGTCAGAGGCGAGGAAGAGGACGGCGTTGCTGATGTCCACGGGTTCCAGCCAGGGCACGGGCAGCGTGTGCATCATCTGGGAGATGGGGGCGAAGTCCTCGGGGCCGGGGGCGGGCAGGTCCGGGCGGAAGAGCCGGTAGGTCTGGTCGTTCATCACCATCGTGGTGCTGACCTGGCTGGGCAGCACCGAGTTGACGCGGATCAGCTGAGGTCCCAGCTCGACCGCGAATGCGCGCATCAGCCCGATGACGCCGTGCTTGGCCGCGATGTAGTGGCGGGTGTTCGGGTACGCCTTACGCCCGCCGACCGAGCTGGTGAGCACGATCGCGCCGCCGCGGCCACCCGCGAGGATATGTGGCACACCGGCTTTGACGGTGTGCCACACACCCGTCAGGTTGATGTCGATCATGTCCTGCCAGACGTTCTCCCGGATCTTGTGCAGCTTGCGGCCGTCGGTGCCCACGCCCGCGTTCGCGACGATGATGTCGAGCCGGCCGAGCTGTTCCACAGCGCCGTCCACCGCGGATTTCAGCGCCTCGTAGTCGCGCACGTCCACCTGTGCGGTGACGATGCGGCGGTCCTGCGCTTTGACCAGGTCGGCCGTCTCGGCCAGGTCTTCGGGCGTGGAGTGGGGATACGCCAGGTTCTCGATGGGTCCGCAGATGTCGACGGCGATGATGTCGGCGCCCTCCTGCGCCAGGCGCACTGCGTGGCTGCGTCCCTGACCGCGGGCGGCGCCGCTGATGAACGCGACCTTGCCGGCGACCCGGCCGGTCATCTCGGTACCTGGGCCGGCATGCACTCCCAGCCCCGCACCGTCGAGGTCGGGCTCAGCTTGGCATTGCCGAGGTCGACCTCCCAATCGGGGAACCGTTTCAGGATCTCCTCGAGGGCGACGCGGCCCTCCAACCGGGCCAGCGCCGAGCCGAGGCAGAAATGCGTGCCCACGCTGAAGGTCAGGTGCGGGCGGCTCCGGCGGTGGATGTTGAATTCCCCCGCATCCGGGCCGAATTGGCGCTCGTCGCGGCACGCGGACCCGATGAGCATCATCATCACACTGCCCTCGGGCACCGTCCGGTCGTAGAGCGTGACGTCGCGGGTCACATACCGTGACACGTGGGGGGCCGGGGGCTCGTAGCGCAGCAATTCCTCGATGGCCTGCGGGACGAGCTCGGGGTGCTCGGCCAGCGCGCGACGCTGTTCGGGGTTCTCCGCGAGAACCTTCCCGGACCAACCGATGAGCCGGGTCGTCGTCTCGTTGCCGGCCCCGGCCACGACGTTGAGGTACACGAGAATCTCTTCGCGCGTCAGCTTCCGCGTGGTTGCGGTTGCGTCGACGAACTCGACGTTGAGCAGCTCGGTCATGATGTCGTCGGAGGGATGGTCGGCGCGCCAATCGATGTAGGCCTCGAACTGTTCGCCCACCGACAGACCGTGCTGGGCGGCATCCATCGGCTTGCCGGCCTCGGTGCGCAGCTGCGCGTTGCCCCGGTCGCGGATGTAGACCTGGTCGTCCTCGGGAATGCCAAGCAGCGAGCTGATCACCCGCATCGGCATCACCGCGCCCAGGTCGGTGACGAAGTCGAACCGGCCCGACCCCACCAGCGGGTCCAGGAGTTCGGCGCACAGATCGCGGATCATCGGCTCGAGGGCGGCGATCCTGCGCGGGGTGAACATGCGCGAGAGCAGCTTACGGTGCACGTCGTGGATCGGCGGGTCTTCGAAAATCAGCATCCCCGAAGGGATGTCGAGGTTGGCCTTGATCAATTCCAGGATGGCGCCCCGCGCCGAGCTGTAGGTGGCGTGGTCGACCAGAGCCTTGTTGACATCGGCGAATCGGCTCACCGCGAAAAAGTCGTATTCGGCGTTGTAGTAAAGGGGCGCCTCGTCGCGCAGGCGCGCGAACATGGGATACGGGTCGGCGATGAGTTCGACATCGTACGGATCGAATCGAACATGGCTGTCGGTGCTCGCCGTCACGAAACCCCTCCTACGGCTGCGATTTCCGGATACCGGCGCCGTTCGCGCGGGCACCGGCGCTGCCAGTGTGCCAGCGCCGGATCCGGTTCGGGCAATTTGTACACTCCGCTTAAATGTGTTTCTCCGATATGCGCCACGAACGGCGGCTTACTCTATTCTCGTAGAGAACCATACGGGGAAACGTCTGGCAAGACCCGGAGGGCACCGTGTGTCCGCCTCCCGCTCACCCCGATCGGGTCGCCCGGCGCCGCGGTGCCGGGCGTAGGTTGTCGGCCC
The DNA here is from genome assembly GCF_057473785.1 of Mycobacterium sp. TH-M103. NCBI lineage: Bacteria > Bacillati > Actinomycetota > Actinomycetes > Mycobacteriales > Mycobacteriaceae > Mycobacterium > Mycobacterium sp. TH-M103. The sequence goes on along the minus strand of NZ_JBYCLG010000343.1, from coordinate 4,183 downwards.
GGGTCAGCCGACCCTTGTCCGGACTCTTCAGAATTCCCGCCGCGATGGCGGACAGAATCCCGTCGAGCTGCTCGGGAGTGTCGATGATCCGGTCGCCGTGGGCGGCCCGCAGCAGCAGCCCGTTGATGAAGGTCAGCGTGACATTGCTCAGGTCCTCGACCACGGCGGTTTCCAGTTCGGCGCCGCGCGGCATGAGCTGGACAAGGATTTCCCGGTGCAGCTTGGTGAACCCGTCCGTGGCCTGCTGCAGGATCGCGGCCAGCGCCGGGTCGCGGGCGGCCTGCATCGTCAACTCATACCTGGCCTTCGTGCGCGACAGCTGTGGCTCACTGCCCGCTTGGATGACGACCTGCGACAATCGCGAGGGCACCGGATTGGTGCCGTGCGGGCCGGAACTGTCCGCGACCGCCTGCAGCTCGGCCAGGTCGAGTTCGGCGAGCCGCTCGGCCACCGCGCGTAGCAGCGCGGACCGGGTGCGGAAGTAGAACGAGGTCGTGCCGTCCGCTACGCCCGCCCTGCGGTCCACCTTCAGGTGGCTCAAACCCTTGGCCCCATCGTCGGCCAACAGCTGAATCGCCGCATCGCACAAATCGCGGCGGCGCTCCGCCGGGTTGGGTTTTCGTCGTTTATCCATACCGAGTCCAATGATCGTGGACCCGGAGAATACTCTATATTCGTAGTGTCAGTAAAGAAGTTTCCCTCAGGTGCAGGGCACCCCGTGCGGACCGCCGACCCAATATCCCGGCGGCGCCTGCCAGGGACAAACTCTCTTGATCTGCCCGGGCGGCAGCAGATGGCCATGACCGAAACCGCCGACAATGTGCGGACCGGGACCTGGCATCCCCGGGCCGGGAGCGGCGCCCGCCGTGCCCGCGCCGAAGCCCGGGAAGCCTGTAGGGCCATTCCCGGAGCGACTATGGACCAGGTCGCTGTCGGCTTTCTCAATGGCTTCGGACTTCCGCCGGTGGAGTTCGTCGACCTCGCCGCGGACCTCGCGGCCGTCGATCCCGCGCATATCGGGTACGCCCAGCTCTGCGAACACCCCGCTGCGTCCGCGCATCGACAACTACATGGAGGAAGCCATGTTCGAGTGGATGATGCCCGGGGAGGGTGAACTTCCGTGGTGCGACATCGTGTCCGCGCTTCCCGCCGACGTCGTGATCGAACTCGAGGTGCCCCAGCGATCGCTGGCGCTGGCCAGCGTCGGCCCGGCCGAACGGCTCGCCCCCTGCGTCGAGGCGGCACGCCGCCTGCTGGCCGAGGCGGCAACGCGGCGAAGGGGTTAGCGCTCAGCTCGGCTGCCGCAGCGGCAGGCCCGCCGCCCGGTAGATCGCGTCGATGACGGTCATGTTCCGCACGGCGTCTTCCGGGGTGGTCAGCACCGGTTCGCCGCGCAGCACCGCGGCGGCGAAAGCGTCGAGCTGGTACGCGTAGGAGGCGCGGCGCGGAAAGCGTTCCGCCCGTTTCCCATTGGGCGAGCGGACCGAAAGGCGGTTCACCAGGCTGGGCAAGACCGGGTTGAGCAGCCGCAACTCCCCGCGTTCGCCCACCACGCGCGCGCTGATCCGCAACAGGTGCGAGGACCACATCGAGCAGACGATCCGGCCGGTGTGCCCGGCGGCGAACCGCAACTCGGCCGTCATCGCGCGGTCCACCCGGGGATCCCGTAATTTCGCCCGTGCGGAAACGACTTCCGGGGCCGAACCGCCGAGCGTGCGGGCCATGTGGACCGCGTAACACCCGGCGTCCATCAACGCGCCCCCGGCCAGCGAGTAGTCGTAGCGGATGTCGGAGAACCTCGGCAGGGGAAAGCACATCGCGGCCTCGACTCGCTCGATCCTGCCCAACTCCCCCGAGGCGATGATCTGCTCGGCCCGCAACGTGAGGGGGTGATAGCGGTAGTGGAACGCCTCCATCACCACTCGACCGGAATCGGCAGCGATTCCGGCGATCTCGTGCGCCTCGGCGGTGTTGGCCGTGAACGGCTTCTCGCACAGCACGTGCTTGCCCGCCGCGAGCGCGGCGCGCGTCCAGCGGCCGTGCAAGCCGTTGGGCAACGGGTTGTACACCGCGTCGAGGTCCGGGTCGGCGACCAGCGCCTCGTAGTCCTCGTGTACCCGGGCGATGCCGTGCTTGGCGGCGAACGCCCGGGCGCGGGTGACGTCGCGTGCGGCGACGGCGGCAACCACCACCTCGGGGTTGGCCTGGGCCGGCTTGACCAGCGCCAGCGGCGTGATGCGGGCGGCCCCGAGGACGCCGATGCGCAGCGGTGCCCGACCCTCAGCCATCGTCGCCGTCGGAGTCGCGACGGGCGAACGCTGGCGCGTGCTCCGGCCGGACCCCCACCCCGACGAAGTACGCGGGCACCGCCGAGAGCCAGGGCAGCCGCTCCACGAGCGTCAACAGCGCCCCCGGAGGTGTGGGGTCGGCGCCGCGCAGGAGCGGCCCCAGCAACGCCCGCGCCAACACCCGTTGGACCGCCTGGGTCACCGCGGCCGGCAAGGCGCGGCGGCGCCGGACGGCCGCCAGGTCGCGGTCGGTGACGCGGTGCCGCCGCAGGGGCCCGGCCAGCAGGGTCGCGGCCGCCACGGCATCCTGGACGGCCAAATTGATGCCGACCCCGCCCAGCGGTGACATCGCGTGCGCGGCGTCGCCGATGCATAGCAGCCCGTCGGTGTGCCAGCGGCGCAGCCGGTTCACCCGCACGTCGAGGTGCTTGACGTCGTCCATGGATTTCAGCGCCGCCACCGAGTCGGGCATGTCGGGCAGCAGCGCCGCGACGTCGCGGCGGAACGCCTCGATGCCCCGCGCGCGCAGCTGAGCGTCGGTGCCCTTCGGTCCGATGTACGCGATCTGGAAGTAGCCCTCGCGCGGGATCACGGCGAGGGCCCTGCCCGGGGCGGTGCGCGGCAGGAAGGAGAAGTCGGAGGCTCCTGCGCGGGGCAGCCGAAACCACCACACGTCGAAGCCCACCGGGTACTCGCGGGCCCGCAGCCCCGCCGCCTGGCGCACGACCGACCAGCGGCCGTCGCAGGCGACGGTGAGTTCGGCCCTGAGTTCGCCGGGACCCTCCGGTCCCGTGTAGCGCACGCCGGTAACCCGGCCGCCCTCCCGCAGCAGCCCGGTGGCCTCGGTGCGCATCCGGAGCGTGAAACTGGGCTCGGCGCGCGCGGCCTCGGCGAGCAGGTTGAGCAGATCCCACTGCGGCACCATCGCGATGTAGGGATGCCGGAGACGCAGACGCTCGAAATCGATGTAGGTCACCGAGCGCCCGTCCGTGTCGAGTTGTCCCGTCCTGACCTCGCTGTAATGCAGCGCCGCGAACCGCTCCCCCAGGCCCAGCTCGTCGAGCAACTGGATCGTCGTGGGATGCACGGTGTCGCCGCGGAAATCGCGCAGGAAGTCGCCGTGTTTCTCCAGCAGGGTGACTTCGACACCCGCGCGCGCCAGCAGCAGCCCGAGGACCATGCCAGCCGGGCCGCCGCCAACGATCGCGCACGTCGTTGTCTCCACCATCGCGCTCAGCATAAGGGGACGCACGTTTTCGCGGGCGTCCCGCCGAGGAGCTACAGCTTGGCGTCGAACACCGAAACGGGCTGCAGGAGCACGCCGTTCTCCTCCACGTAGCGGTCCCACAGGGCCAGGAGTTCGGCGAGCTTGTCGGGGCGCGCGGCGGCCCGGTCGTCGGTCTCTCCGGGGTCGCGGGAGAGATCGTAGAGCTGCCAGGCGCCGGGGCCGTGGGGCTCGGGCAGGTACAGCGCCTTCCAATCGCCCTGCCGGATGGCACGCCGGCCGAACAGCTCCCAGCCCGTGGCGGTGTCGGCGTCGTGGACGGTCTCGGCGGAACCGGACAGGTACGGTACCAGCGAGCGGCCGCGCATCGGCGCCACTTCTCGCCCGCGGTAGGCGGTCCCGGGATGTTCGGCGCCGGCCAGTTCCAGCACGGTGGGGGCGATGTCCATGACGGTCGCGAAGGCGGTGCCGATCTCGCGTTGCCGCGCAAAGCCCGGCCAGGTGACAAAACCGGTGACGCGGATCCCGCCTTCGGCGGTGAAGGCCTTGTGCAGGCGCGACGGCGCGGTGGCGGCCTGGGCCCAGCGCGGGCCGTACCAGATGAACGAGGTGGGGCTGCCGAGGTTGTCGAGGCTGTTGTCGAAATTCTTCTCGATCTGCGCCACGATCT
>NZ_JBYCLG010000342.1:0-6626 GCF_057473785.1 Mycobacterium sp. TH-M103 | reverse complement strand
CTGTTGAACTCGCACGGGCTCTTCGGCGGGGTTTCGCCGATGTGGTGGGTGAGCGGCAGCCCGGCGGCTTCGATCTCGTCCCACACGGCCCGCATGGACGTGCTGGCATAGTCGATCGGGTTTCCGTCGTCGTCCTTGCCGGGGTTCAGGGGCATCAGGAACGTCTTGATGCCCAACGACTTCAGCTCTTCGAGGGTCTTGCGGGTGCCCGTGGGGTCCCACCAGTTGATCAGTCCGGCGCCGTAGAAGCGGCCACCCGAGCGCTCCTGCAGCTCCGCGATGTAGTCGTTGTAGATGCGGAACGTCAGTTCGCGCAACGCCTTGTCCGGGTAGTGGAACAGCGCCAGTACCGCGTTGGGGAAGGCCAGTTCCTTGTCGACGCCGTCGTCGTGCAGTTCGGCGATGCGCGCCTCGATGTTGGTGCTCGCGGCCCCCGGCAGGTCGTCGTACTGCATCAGCACCGCGCTGAAGTCGCCGGGCAGGAACGACTGGCCCTTGCGCCCGACCTGGTAGGCGCCATCCTCGTACCAGATCCGCGGCGCCTTGTCCTTGAGGTCGTCGGGGAACCGCTCGTAGAAGATGTCGGAGGCCAAGGAGATGTGGTTGTCCGCGGAGAACACCACGGTGCCCTCGGGCAGGCCCACGTCGACGCCGCCGGCGTGGCCATGGCGATCCTTCGGTGCGCCGAAGCCTTCGGGAGGATAGAGCGAGACTGGGCTGGTTGTTGTCATCGTTGACCTTCCTTCGGGAGCGGGGCTACCAGGTGACCGGCAGTTCGTAGACGCCGTAGGCCAACCGGTCGTGCTTGAACGGCACCTCCTCGATCGGGACGGCGAGCGAGAGCGTGGGGATGCGGCGGAACAACGTTCGGTAGACGATCTGCAGCTCCGCACGAGCGAGCTGCTGACCCACGCACTGGTGTCTGCCGTACCCGAACGCGACGTTGCGATCCGCGCCCGAGCGGTGCAGGTACAGCCGGTCCGGTTCGGTGAAGGCATCGGCATCCCAGTTCGCCGGGGCCAGGTCGATGATGATGCCTTCTCCGGCGCGGATGACCTCACCGGCGATGGCGATGTCTTCCAGGGCGACGCGGCGCTGTCCGTTCTGGATGATGCTGAGGTACCGCAACAGTTCCTCGACCGCGTTGGCCACGATCTTGGGGTCCTCGGCGTCGCGGATGACGGGCACTTGGTCCGGATTCGCCAGCAGGGCAAGGACACCCAGTCCGATCATGTTCGAGGTGGTCTCGTGTCCGGCGATCAGCAGGCCGGTCCCGAGCTGGGCGGCCTCCTTGACGGTGAGCTCGCCCGCCCTGACCCGCTCGCCCAGATCGGACACCGCGTCCTCGCCGGGGTTCTCCATCTTGGCCTCGACCAGCCGGGCGAGGTAAGCGTTCAGGCTCATCGCACCCTTGGCGGTGTCCTCGCCGGTCGCGTAGCGCGCGAGCCCGACGGTGGCATGCTCCTGGAACATCTCGGCATCCTCGTAGGGCACCCCGAGCAGTTGGCTGATCACCAGCGACGGCACCGGCAGGGCCAGCGCGGCGACCAGGTCGGCGGGTCGCGGTCCGGCCAGCATCGCGTCGATGTGGTCGTCGGTGATCTGCTGGATGGTCGGGCGCAAGCCCTCGACCCGCTTGAACGTGAAGGGTTTCGACAGCATGCGGCGGAACCGGGTGTGCTCCTCGCCGTCGGCGGTGAACACCGATCGCGGCCGCTTGTGCACCGTGGACAACATGCCCGCGTTCCAGTGCGGGAAGCCGGGCACCCGGTCGTCGACGCTGACCCGAGAGTCGGAGAACAGCTCGCGCACTTCCTCGTAGCCGGTGACGAGCCACGGCGTGCTGCCGTCCCAGATGCGGACCCGGGACAGCGGCGCGGCCGCCGCGAGCGCCATGACATCCGGCGGCGGGGCGAACGGGCAGCCCGCCTCCCGCGCCATCGGATATTCCGGTATGCCCGAATCGATTTCGGTCCCTGCGGTCAGCGTGTCCGACATGTCACTCCTCGATACGGATGGCCAGTGCGGGGCAGGCGGCGGCCGCCCGGCGCGCGCCCTCGGCCTGATCGGGCGAGGGGCTCGGATTGAGCAGCACGACCACGCCGTCGTCGTCGCGTTGGTCGAAGATGTCGGGAGCGTTCAGGACGCAGTTGCCCGAGGACGCGCAAACGTCTTGGTCGACGGTCACTTTCACCTGCGGACCCCCTTCACTCGTACGATGTCACGGGCGCCAGCCACAGCCCCACCACCGCGTCGATGAGGCCGGACGCGGCGGCGCGCCAGGAACGTTGGGACGGCGACGCCCCGGCGGCGAGCGCGCGCTCGCGGTCGGCGCAGGTATGCATCAGCAGGTTGCGGGCCATGATGTTGCGGTCGAAATGCACCTCGGCGGGCAGGTCGGGCAGGCACCGGTTGATGCCCTCGACGACCTGGACCAGCGACGGCGAACTGAGCGCGCCCTTGACGATGATGTGGTAGTAAGCGGGATCGGTCATCGCCTGCGCGGCGAATCGCGCGTACCACGTGGGGCTCCCGAGTTCGGCCAGGTGGTCGGTGAGGGGCCGCACCAGGCAGGCGACCCAGTCGCGCAGTTGCGCCGGGTCTTCCCGCTTGAGCAGTTCGGCCACCATCTGCTCGCGAAGTTGCTCGACGGGCCCGCGGTGCTTCTGCTCGATGGCGCGCACCAGGTCGGCCTTGGTGCCGAAGTGATAACCCACCGCGGCGTTGTTGCCCTGGCCGGCGGCCTCGCTGACCTGCCGGTTGGACACCGCGAACATGCCGTGCTCGGCATACAACCGCTCGGCGGCCACCAGGATCGCCTCCTGGGTGGAGCTGGCCCGCTCGGTGCGAACGGCCCTGCCGGCTGCGGTCATTGCGTCAGTCAACCCCGCGCCGGCGATTAAGTCAAGCGATTGATTTAATCTTTGTCTCGGCCCGGCTACGCCGAGGCGCCGAGTTACCAAAGACCCTCGCGGATGGCGTTCACGTTGCGCCACGATGGAGTTTCCGTGTCGCGGCGCTGAAGCAACGGGCAGCCGGGCGCAGAAGCTTCATCAGGGAGGGACAACCGTGCTGTCAGCGCGACAGGCGGCGGAGATCGAGAATTCCGCGTGGTTTCAGACGAGATGGGCGCCGTATGCGCTCATCGACGCCGACTTACGCATCCGTTCGGTGAACGCGGCTTTCGAACGGGCTTCAGCACACCCGCGGGACGCCATGATCGGTCGTCCGCTGTTCGAGGTATTCCCGGACAACCCGGCCGACGTGGAAGCGGACGGCGTGGCCAACCTCGCCGACTCGCTGGAAAAGACGTTCCGCCGCGGGGCGCAACACTGGATGGGCGTGCAGCGCTACGACGTTCCCGACCGGCAGCGGCCGGGCGAGTTCCTCTACCGGGTGTGGATGCCGGTGAACTCCCCGATCCGCGACGGACGCAAGACAATCGCCGCGCTGCATCACAGCCAGGACATCAGTCGCGTGGTGCCGCCGGCCGCGAGCCGGCGATGCTTTCCCGGCACGGCCGAGTTCCGGAACACGGCCGACTCTCTCGGCCGGCAGTTTCCGGGGCTACCCGCGGAGGTGGTGCTCGGCGTGCTCACCCATTCGCACAGCGTGCTGATGGAAACGCTCGGAGCGCCGGATCTCGAGCAGGCGGGGCACCTGGCCAGGCTGCGGCTGGAGGCACGCGCGGGTCACCCCGCGCTGGAATCCTGACGGGTCTGGCCTCACTCGCTCCGCCGGATCGCCTTGCCGGCCACGGTCCCCCCGTCCACCGGCAGCACGGTGCCGGTGACGTAGCGCGACCGGCGGCCGGCGAAATACAGTGCGGCCTCGGCGATGTCGTCGGGGGTACCCTCGCGCTGCAGCGGGCGGTCGGCGCGCATGGTCTCGCGGATCCGCGCCTCGAAGCGCTCGGCCCGGCCCGGGTCCATGGTCGATGCCGACGAGGCCACCAACGGCGTCGGGATGTTGCCCGGCGCGATGGCGTTCACCCGAATGTCGTGTCGCGCCAACTCGATCGCCGCGGACTTGGTGAACTGGATGACCGCGGCCTTGGAAGCACGGTAGGTCAGCACGCCGCCACCGGCCTGGATTCCGCCGATCGAGGTGACGTTGACGATCGACCCGCCGCCGTGGGTGGCCATGTGCCGGGCGGCATCGCGCGTCCCCGCCATCACGCCCAGCACGTTGACGGCCATGACGCGGTGGAAATCGGCCAGGTCGTCCTCGAGGAGCCCCGGGTGCATGACGCCGGAGACACCGGCGTTGTTGACCATCACGTGCAGACCCCCGCATTCCCGCACGGCCGCGTCCACCAGCGCCCCGATCTGCGCGGGGTCGGAAACGTCGGTGCGCCGGAAGACGGAGCCGGCACCCAGCGCCGCGGCCAGCCTCTCGCCCTTGTCCGCGTCGACGTCGGCGACGACCACCCGGGCCCCCTCGGAGACGAACCGTTCGACGATGCCGCGACCGATGCCGGAAGCGCCACCGGTGACGATGGCCACCCTGCCGTCGAGTTCGTTGCCCACACGGAGAGTTAATCGGCGCGCGATGCATTAAGTCAAGCGATTGATTTAACCCGCCGGCGGACGGCGGATCGCCCACGCGGCCCCACCGGCCGTCGGTAGGGTCGGCAGCAAACTCACGAAAGGCTCGAGCATGAAGATCGTGGTTGTCGGCGGCACCGGGCTGATCGGATCGCAGGTGGTGGCCATGCTCAGCGAACTGGGGCAAGAGGCCGTCGCGGCCTCGCCGCGCTCGGGCGTCAACTCCCTCACCGGCGAGGGCCTCGGCGAAGCGCTCGTCGGCGCGCACACGGTCGTCGACGTGTCCAACGCCCCGTCCTGGGCCGATGACGACGTGCTGGAGTTCTTCAGCACGTCCACCCGTAACCTGCTGGAGGCGGAGCGGGCCGCCGGCGCCAGGCACCACGTGGCGTTGTCGATCGTGGGCGCCGAGCGGGCCTCCGAAAGCGGCTACATGCGGGCCAAGATCGCGCAGGAGAAGCTGATCGTGGAATCGGGTTTGCCGTATTCGATCGTGCGCGCGACTCAGTTCTTCGAATTCGTTGACGGCATTGCCGATTCGATGACCGAGGGGAACACCGTCCGCGCGCCGCGCGGGGCGTTCCAGCCCATTGCCGCCACGGATGTCGCCACGGCCGTCACGCGCGCGGCCGCCGGCGATCCGCTGAACCGGGTGACCAACGTCGCGGGCCCGGAAAAGCGGGGCATGGACGATTTCATCCGGATCCGGTTCGCCGCCACCGGTGATCGACGGGAGGTGATCAGCGATCCCGATGCCCGCTACTTCGGGGCCTTGCTCGACGACCACACCATCGTTCCCGTGGAGGGTGAGGAACTCACCGTCTTCCCCACCCGGTTCGGTGACTGGATGGCCGCGGGCGCGACCTAGCAGGCCACGATCGGGTTCGTCGACCACACCGCCGGGCTGCGGGATCACCGCATATTCGGCGAGAAAAGCTCTCAGCGATTGCGCCCCGCCCGCCGGTCGAGCACGGTATAAGGCTAGGGGGACCATCCCAGGACATGACCGAGGAGCTTTCATGGCCGTGCTGCCCACCGGCGGAGCCCCCTTCGAGGCCGCGCCGCTGACCAGGCGCGGGTTCATGGCCGCCGGCATCGCCGGCGGGTTGGCGCTGGCGGCCTGCGGGCAGTCCAGGCCGCAGGGTCCGGGCAACGCCGCGAAGATGGCCGACGCCATCGCCGCGGCCGAGGCGGCCCGGCCGCACAGCGGCCGCACGGTGACCGCCGCTCTGACTGCCCAGCGGACCGAGGTCGACCTGGGCGGGACCGTGGTGCGCACGCTGGCCTACGGCAACGGCGTTCCGGGACCGCCGATCCGGGCCAAGGTCGGTGACGAGCTCGTCGTCAGTGTGTCCAACCGGCTCGACCGCCCCACGTCGGCGCATTGGCACGGCATCGTGATCCGCAACGACATGGACGGCGCGGCGCCGGCCACGCCGAACATCGACGCCGGCCAGGACTTCACCTACCGCTTCTCCGTTCCCAACCCGGGCACCTACTGGGCCCATCCGCACGTTGGCCTCCAGGAGGACGCGGGCCTTTACCTGCCGCTGATCGTCGACGATCCGGCCGACTCCGGTTACGACTCCGAATGGATTGTCGTCCTGGATGATTGGACTGACGGTGTGGGCAAGAGTCCGCGCTATCTGTTCGACGAGCTGACGTCGGCGAACAAGCCCGGCGCGCACAGCACGCCCACCACGACGACAACCAGCGCGGCGCCGGAGTTGTCGCGCGGGGCGACCATCGCCTTCGACAACACCACCATGATGTATCACCCGATGCACCTGCACGGCCACACCTTCCAGCTGATCAACTCCGACGGCACGCCCGGCCCGCGCAAAGACACCGTGATCGTGCTGCCGAAGAAGAAGCTCAACGCCGTCCTCGTCGCCGACAACCCGGGCGTGTGGCAGCTGCACTGCCACAACACCTATCACATGGCCGCCGGGATGCAGACCCGCCTGGACTACCTCTTCTGAGGGCTCTTCTGGGAACTCCGTGGGTCATGGGATGGCCGGATAGAGCTGGAGCCCGCCGAGGTGGAAGTAGATCGCGGTCTTGAAGTGCTCGCGGTTG
>NZ_JBYCLG010000341.1:0-11814 GCF_057473785.1 Mycobacterium sp. TH-M103 | reverse complement strand
GACGGTATCGCAGTGTAGTGATGCCGGGACATTGCTGGCTGCGGGGTCGCCAGCCGAAGGAGAGCCGGGATGGACGTCGTTTTGGGGGTCGCGGTCACAGGCCCCGTTGCCCGCTTGGCCCTGCTGGGGCCGGACGGCAATGACGTGATCGACCAGTCCGTCGTCGACCTCGAGGACAACCCGGTCGGGAAGCTGACCGAGACCGTGGTCGGCACGAACCGGCTCCTGGCCGACGAGAGTCACCGCCTGGTCGGCACCCGGCTGTGCTGGGCGGACCAGCCCAAGGCGGAACAGCTGCGGCGGGCGCTGGAAGATTCCGGTGTCCTCAACGTCGGGGTGCTCTCGGAGTCGCAGGCGGTCGCGGCGCTGATGCGGGCGGCCGGGCGGCCCGGCGCCGCGTTGGTGGTCGACGACGAGACGGCGACGCTGTCGCTGGTGGGCTCCGGTCCCGGGGACGTCGACGCGCCGCCGACGCTGTTGGCGTCGGGGCCGCTCGCCGGCGGCGATGCCACCGCCACGTTCGACACGCTGCTGGCCAGGCTCGGTGAGCACCCCGACGCTCCCGGCGAGGTCTACCTGGTCGGCGCGTCCGATCGCGCTTCGTCCGACCTGACCCGCATCGCCGGCCAGTTGGGCGATGCCACCACCCGGGTGCAGATTCCCGAAGACCCGACGTTCGCCCTGGCCCGGGGTGCGGCGCTGGCGGCGGCCCCGGCCGCCGGCGCGCCGGACGCCACGCGCGCCGCGCCGGTGCCGGGCGGCGACGAAACCACGATGATGGCCAGCGGCGACGCGACCGCCCTGGCGCCCGCGGCCGAGCCGGACGCGGAGGAACAGCAGCTGGCCTACTCGATGGCCGGCGACTCCGAGCTGTTGCCGGCTTTCGAGGAATACGGCGACGAGTACGACTACGACGACGCCGCCGCGGGCCGGGCGCCCCTGAACCGGCGCGCGCTGCTGATCGGCAACGCCGTCATCGCGTTCGCTGTCATCGGGTTCGCGTCACTGGCCGTCGCGGTGGCGATCGCGGTGCGGCCGACCGCGAGCCAGGAGCCCGTGGTCGGACACCAGAACGCCGCCCCCGGCAAGTTCATGCCGTTGTTGCCGACGCAGCAGCAGGCCCCGGTGCCGCCGCCGCCTCCCGAGGCGCCCAACGCCGGGTTCCAGGGCGGCACCATCCCGGCCCCGGCGAACGGCGGCGGGGCCCCGCAGCCGGTGTCGCCACCGGCCGGGGGCGGGACGCCGGGCGGGCCCGCTCCGAACGCGCCGGCCGTGCCGAGCGGGCCGGGTTTCGTGCCCAACCCCCTGCCGAATATGCCGATTCCCGTCCCGATCCCCATCCCGTTCCCGGGCTGGCAGCCGCCATACCCGAACCCGCCGACCACGAATCCCGCCCCGCCCACGACGTCGAACCCGCCGACCACGTCGAACCCGCCGACCACGTCGAACCCGCCGACCACGTCGAGCGCGCCGACCACGTCGAGCGCGCCCACGACGTCGAACCCGCCCACGACGTCGAACCCGCCGACGACGTCGAACCCGCCGACGACGTCGAGCGCGCCGACCACGTCGATGGCGCCGGTGACCCCCACCGAGGCGCCGTCGACGGTTCCGGGCACCCAACCCACGACCCAGGCGCCGGTGCCGACGTACACGCAGCCCCAGACCCAGGCGCCCCAGACCCAGGCGCCCCAGACCCAGGCGCCCCAGACCCAGGCGCCCCAGCCGGTGGCGCCCCAGCCGGTGGCGCCGAAGCCGCAGACCCCGCAGGGGTCGGGCGGCGCCGGCGGCGGTCGCCACGGGTTCGGGTTCTGAGCGGCCACCCATGGCGGAGCCTGACGCGGTCACGGTGGTGCTGCCGTGTCTCGACGAGGAGGAGTCGCTGCCGGCGGTGCTGGCGGCCATCCCCGAGGGGTACCGGGCGCTGGTCGTGGACAACAACAGCACCGACGACACCGCCGCCGTCGCGCGGTGCCACGGCGCCCGGGTGGTCGCCGAGCCGCGGCCCGGTTACGGGTCGGCGGTGCACGCGGGGGTGGTCGCCGCGGCGACCCCCATCGTGGCGGTCATCGACGCCGACGGCTCGCTGGACCCCCGCGACCTCCCGCGGCTGGTCGCCGCGCTCGACGGCGCCGACCTGGTGATCGGCCGGCGCCGCCCCGTGCCGGGGCTGCACTGGCCGTGGGTCGCGCGGCTGGGCACCGTGGTGATGAGCTGGCGGCTGCGCACCCGGCACGGCCTGCCGGTCCACGACATCGCGCCGATGCGGGTGGCTCGGCGCGATGCGCTTCTGGCCCTGGGAGTCGCCGACCGACGGTCCGGTTATCCGCTCGAGCTGTTGGTCCGCGCCGCGGCGGCCGGCTGGCGCGTGGTCGAACTGGACGTCGCCTACGGTCCGCGGACGGGCGGCAAATCCAAGGTCAGCGGTTCGCTGCGGGGCAGCCTCATCGCGATCCTGGACTTCTGGAAGGTCATCTCGTGATCCGCCCGGTGACGTTGCTGGTCGTCGCCAAGGCGCCGCAGCCCGGCCTGGCCAAGACGCGGCTGGCCGCCACGGTCGGCGAACGGGTCGCCGCCGACATCGCTGCCGCCGCGCTGCTGGACACGCTGGACGCCGTGGCCGCCACGCCGGTGGCCGCGCGGGTGGTCGCGCTCACCGGCGACCTGGACTCCGCCGCGGGGGCCGCCGAGATCCGGCGGCGGCTGGATTCGTTCACCGTGATCGCGCAGCGCGGCGAGGACTTCGGCGACCGGCTCGCCAACGCCCACGCCGATTCGGCGCAGGGGTATCCGGTGCTGCAGATCGGGATGGACACCCCGCAGGTGAGCGCCGCGTTGCTGGCCGGTTGCGCCGACCGACTGCTCGGTGCGCCGGCCGTGCTCGGCCCCGCCCACGACGGCGGCTGGTGGGCGCTCGGGGTGGCGACGCCGGCGATGGCCGAGTGCCTGCGCACCGTCCCCATGTCGCACCCCGACACCGGACAGCTCACTCTGAAGGCCTTGCACGCCAACGGGATCGACGTTACAGTTGTAGAACAACTGGCCGACTTCGACGTCGTCGGTGATGTCGCCGCAGTGCGAGCGGCGTGCACAACCGACACCCGTTTCGCGCGGGCTACCCGCGCGGCCGGGCTCTAACCGAGGTAGCGGCATTCCAGCGGTGGGCGCCGGGGAAGCCCATTGTGATGGCACCGCAGAACGGAACCCCCGATGTCCCCCAGCATCATCGGCCACGCCGGCGTCCTAGCCGCCGCCGTCGTGGTGCTCACCGGCGGCGCGTGGCTACGCGGCGGCGTGGCGGTGGCCGACCCGAACGAGGACGCGCAGTTTCTGGCTCTCCTCGAACAAGAACAGATTCCCGCACTCGAGGGCGTGCCGAGCCTGATCGCCACGGCCCACAAGATCTGCGGCAAGCTCGACCGCGGCGTGACGGTGAACGCCGTCATCGACGACATGAAGGACCACGCGCTCACCGGCCCGGCCGGACACCGCTTCCCCGACCGCCGTGTCATGTCCACGATCACCCGGTTCATCACCGCGTCGGTCGAGGCCTACTGCCCCGGCGACCACGGCAAGATCGTCTCCATCACGGCCTATGCCGCCCGGGCGCGCGGTCCGGCCGTGCATCCCGTCTCGCTGCTCACCCCGGTGCTTCCGGTCGGGGACCTCGCCCCGAACCCGCCGGAGATTCCGGCGCCACCCCCGGACGCGCCGACCCTGGCACCGGCGCCCCGGCCGATCGCGGTACCGCCCCCGCCGAAGCGGCCACCGCCGACCGTCCCAGCGCCGGGCGGCACCCGCGGCGGCGGCCAGGGCGGCGCTCCCGCGGACCCGTCGCCGCCCATGCCGCCGGGCTGGGTCAGGCTCGCACCCTGAGACGGGATCCGGCGCCTACCAGTTCGTGACGATCACGGTGTTCACCAGCAGCGCGCCGGCGGCGTTGACCGCCAGCCACACGCGATGCGACCGCACCGGCAGCAGCGCGGGCGCGGCGGTGAGCCAGACGGTGAACGGCAGCCAGATCCGTTCCACCTCGGCCTTGCTCAGCGTGGTCGCGTCCGCGGCGACGACGGCGGCCAGCGCCCCCAGCAACACCAGATGCAACCCGCAGCGGCGCCGGATCGCGGCCACGTCGAACACCCGGGTCAGCCCGGCCACGCTGCCCAGCCCGATCGCGCACACCACGCACGCCAGGTTGGCCCACCACCAGTAGGCGAACGACCGATCCTTGGCGATGCCCTGCCAATAGCGTTGCTGCACAAGGGTGTAGCCCTCGAACCAGGAGAACCCGGCGACGGCGAACACCGCCGCCACCGCCAGCGCCGCCGCCGCGGCGGCGCCCAGGGCTCGCAGTGCCGCCGGCCGGCCGGCCGCCGACGCCAGCACCGCCAGCGCCGGCAGCCCCATCAGCATCAGGCCGTAACTGAGGAAGACCCCCCAGCCGAGCAGCAGGCCCGCGGCGGCGGCCGCCGCCGCGGGGAACCGGACCGTCCCGTGCACCGCCAGGGCCAGCAGCCCGATGCCCCAGGCCGCGACGCCGGCGAAATAGCCGTCGGCCGACACCGCCACCCAGATCGCCGTCGGGGCCACCGCCACGAACGGCGCGACCCGCCGCGCGGTCGGCTCGCCGGCCAGCGCGCGGATCGCGACGACCATCGCGGCCGCCGCGCTCGAGCCGACCAGCAGGCACAGCAAGCCGGCCCAGGCGCCGCCGTGCAGGCCGATCCGGTCCAGCCACACGAACGTCAGCAGCGCACCCGGGGGATGGCCGGAGACGTGCGTCGTCCAGGAGTGCGGCTGGAAGTCGAGGATGCGGCCGGCGAACGTGTGCAGCGTGGCCGGGATGTCGGTGATGCCCGGCACCTCGTGCAGGTACTCGTCGCGGGTGGTCAACCGGCCGGCGAAGCCGCGCTGCCAGCCGTCGATCATCGCCAGCGCGAACGCCCACGCGCACGCGGCGGCCCAGGTGCCCAGCGTCAGCACCCGCCAGGAAAGCCGTTGCGCCACAGTCGGTCCCCACACCACCGCGGCCACGGCGAGCGCAATGGCCGGTCCGGTGCCCCAGCTCGCGTGGATCTCCCACGCCCCGAAGATCGGCGCCGACCCGGCGTGCGTGGCGAATCGCTCCGGCCCGACCCCCAGCAGGGGTTTGACCCCCAGATGCAGGCGCGGCAGCACGAACGCGGCCACCACCAGGGTCGCCCCGGCCGCAACCGCCACCGCCTCCCGGGCAAACTCCCGCAGCGCAGTCTTCACGGTCGACAAGCCTATTGACCGGGGGAGAACCGCCGCACCAGCGCCCGCCGGTCGAGCTTGCCGATGCCGCGGCGCGGCAGCTCGTCGACGACGTGCAGTTCGCGCGGCGCCGCGGTGGCGTCCAGGGTGCGCGCCACGTGCGCCCGCAGCGCCTCCAGCGTCGGCGGAGCGCAACCGTCGGCGGGCACCACCGCGGCGACCACCCGCTGGCCCAGCCGGTCGTCGGGCAGGCCGAACACCGCGCACTCGCGCACGGCGGGGTGGGTGTCCAGCGCCGCCTCGACGGGCTGCGGCAGCACCGTCAGCCCGCCGGTGCTGATCGCGTCGTCGGCGCGGCCCAGCACGCTGAGCACGCCCGCGCCGTCGAGGACGCCGAGGTCCTCGGTGAAAAACCAGCCGGGCTCGGCGAACGGGTCGCCGACGACCGGGTTGCGGTAGCCCTTGGCCAGCGTCGCGCCCCCGATGACGACGCGCCCGTCGCCGCTCACGCGCACCCGGACACCGTCGAGCGGCACGCCGTCGTACACGCAGCCGCCCGCGGTCTCGCTCATCCCGTAGGTGCGCACCACCGTGACGCCGGCCGCCGCCGCGGCGTCCAGCACCCGAGCCGGTGCCGGCCCGCCGCCGAGCAGCACGGCGTCGAGGTCGGCGAGGGCGGCCGCGGCCGCCGGGTCGGCGAGCGCCTTGGCCAGCTGGGCGGCGACCAGCGAGGTGTAGCGGCGGCCGGGGCCCAGCCGCCGGATCGCGCCGGGCAGTTCGGCGGTTTCGAAGCCGGCCGAGACGTCGAGTTCGACGGGCTCCGCGCCGGCCAGCAGGCTGCGCACCACCACCTGGATCCCCGCGATGTGATGCGGCGGCAGGGCCAGCAGCCAGGCGCCCGGCCCCCCGAGCCGATCATGGGTGGCCGACGCGCTGGCCCGCAGGGCGGCGGCGGTCAGCAGGGCGCCCTTGGGCGCACCGGTGGTGCCCGACGTGGTCGCGACGAGCGCCACGTCGTCCTCGACGTCCTCGTCGACCCGCAACGCGCGCAGCGCCGCCGGGTCGGGATCGGCCGGCACGGCGAGTAGCGGAGGTCCACCCCCGGCCAGCACCCGTTCCAGGGCGGGCAGCAGCACGCCGGCGGCGCGGCCCGCCGGGACGCCGAGTGCGCGCAGGACTGCTATGGGCGTTCTCCCGCGTCCTGCTCGGCGTCGAACGGCCAGCCCTGCTCGGCCAAGCGCGCCCGCACTCGCTCGACGTCCTGCGGCGAGGGTAGCTCGTCGGTGATCTGGGTGATCGCCACGCCGATGTCGATGTCGTCGAGTTCGTCGCGCCGGATCAGTTCGTTGGCCACGGCGATGACCTCGTCGTTGCTCAACCGGCGCGTGAGCAGGGCGAGCACCGCGAAGGTGTCGGTCGGTGGGACGCCCTCAGGGTAGCCGGCGCGCAGCCAGGCCACGATCGAGCTGAGGAATCCGTTCACTGTGCAACCTGTTCCGGGCGGTGGGCTCGGCTTCGGCGGAGACCGAATCCGATGCTACTTGGTCTTTGCTCCGAGGAACGGATACCCGGTGTGGTGCGCGATGAAATCGCGGGAGATGTAGGCCAGGGCGAACAGGATGACCACGACCACCAGCGCGTAGATCGCCCACGCGAGCGCGGTCAGCGCCGGGTTGCGCTGCGGGGCGGCGCCGTTGGTGCTGACCTCCCCGGCGCCCATGGCGTGCAGCCGCAGTCCGACGGCGAACAGCCCCGGCAGCGCGGCGCCGGCCAGCATGCTGAACACCAGGATCTTCAGGGAGGCCTCGTAGTTGAACCACTCGCTGAAGCCGCTCATGACAGGTTCCCCGCACCGACCGTGGGGTCGTCGGAACCGGAACGGGGCGGCACGCCGGTGCCGGTCGGTGGTATGACGTCGGTGGGCGGCGGTATCTTCTCGGCGGCGTCGAGGCCGGCGGTCAGGCTGCCCTCCCATTCGGCGTTGACGTTCTTGTGGTCGACCTTGACCTTGCGCGACCGGACGTAGATGACCGCCGAGACGGCGACGAGCAGCCCGAAGCCGATGATCGCGCCGGGGTAGCCCCCGATGAGGTGGACGATCCAGTAGGTGACCGCGCCGACGAGCCCGGCCAGCGGAAGGGTGACCAGCCACGCGACGACCATCCGGCCGGCCACGCCCCAGCGCACCTCGCCGCCGGGCTTGCCCAGCCCGCTGCCCAGCACCGAACCGGTGCACACCTGCGTCGTCGACAGGGCGTAGCCGAAGTGCGCCGAGAGCAGGATCACCGCGGCCGAGGACGACTCGGCGGCCATACCCTGCGGCGACTGAATCTCGACCAGCCCCTTGCCCAGCGTGCGGATGATCCGCCAGCCGCCCAGGTAGGTGCCCGACGCCATCGCGATGGCGCAGCACACGATGACCCACAGCGGCGGCATCGCGGCGCTCGCGCTGATCGACCCGTAGGAGATAAGAGCCAGGAAAATGATGCCCATCGTCTTCTGCGCGTCGTTGGTACCGTGCGCCAACGAGACCAGCGACGCCGAACCCCACTGGCCGTACCGGAACCCGGCCTCGGTGCGGTCGGCCCGGACGCCGCGGGTGATCCGGTACACCAGCCAGGTCGCGATCGCGCCCACGGCGATGGCCAGGATCGCGGCGACGACGGCCGGGATGAGCACCTTGGACACGATGCCCTTCCAGAGCACGCCATGCCCGCCCACGGCGGCGATCGTGGCGCCGACGATGCCGCCGACCAGCGCGTGCGAGGAACTCGACGGGATGCCGAGCAGCCACGTCATCAGGTTCCAGACGATGCCCCCGACCAGGCCGGCGAAGACCAGCTCCAGCGTCACGATGTGCCCGTCGATCAGCCCCTTGGCGATCGTGGCGGCGACCGCGGTGGACATGAAGGCGCCGACCAGGTTGAGCACCGCCGACAGCCCGACCGCCGCCTTGGGCGCCAGGGCACCACTGGCGATCGACGTCGCCATGGCGTTGCCGGTGTCGTGGAAGCCGTTCGTGAAATCGAAAGCGAGTGCCGTGATTACGACAATGATCAAGAGGAACAGTTGGATGTCCACAGCGCCTGATTCTCGTAGTGGGGGGATTCATTGTCGAACGGAGGAAGACCGCAAATGCGGGTGTAGCTTGAGTGGTCGCCATAAGTTACCTCGTCGTTAACCTGAATTGGGCTCCGGTTCACCACGGGTGTCGCGGCGAAGCGGATGCTCAGGCGGGATTTCGACGAAGATCAGCGTGATGCCGTCCGGGTCGGTCACGTGCATCTCGCGCAGGCCCCACGGTTCCTGGCGCGCCTCGCGAGCAATCGGCACCCCCCGGCCCCGCAGCTCGGCCTGGGTTGCCGCGATGTCGCGGACCTGCAGCCACAGCGCGCCCGGAAACGGTCCCCGGGAATGGTCCGGGGAGCCGTACCCGGCCAGCTCCAGCAGCGACTGCCCGGCGAAAAACACTGTGCCGCCGCCGTAGTCGCGGAAGATCGCCAGGCCGATCTCGTCGCGGTAGAAGCTCAGCGAGCGCTCGTAGTCCGCCGGTCGGAGCAGCATCCGGCTGGCCAGGATCTCCATGGCGTTGTGTCTATCACGTCCGTGTCGCCGTGGCGATGGCCTTCGGTCAGTTCCCGGCCGCGCGGTTGGGCTGGATGCTTTGGCGCTGCATGAGGGCGTTGACCCAGCGCGGGCCGATGGTGTCGAGCGCCTTGGCCGCGATCGCCATCCGGGGCGCGATCCGCACCGGCCGGGTGCGGGCCGCGGTGATCATCCACTCGGCGGCCTCCTCCGGGGTCAGCGCGGGGACCCCCTCGTAGGCCTTCGTCGGGGCGATCATCGGCGTGGCCACCAACGGGTAGTACAAGGTCGTCGAATGCACACCCCGGTGGCCCCATTCGGTCTCGACCACCCGGCTCACCATCGACAGCGCGGCCTTGGAGGCGTTGTAGACCGCGAACAGCGGCGAGGCCTCCGACAGCACGCCCCACGTCGAGACGTTGATGACGTGGCCGTCGCCGCGCTCGAGCATCCCGGGCGCCAAACCGCGGATCAGCCGCAGCGGCGCATAGTAGTTAAGCACCATGGTCCGCTCGACGTCGTGCCAGCGTTCCAGCGACTCGGCCAGCGGCCGGCGGATGGACCGGGCGGCGTTGTTGACCAGGATGTCGATCCCGCCGAGGCGCTGCTGGACGTCGGCGACCAGCGCGTCGACGGCGTCCATGTCCGAGACGTCGCAGGGCATCGCCAGCGCGGTGCCGCCCGCGGTCGTGATCCGTTCGGCCACCGCATCCAGCAACTCTCGGCGGCGGGCGGCGAGCACCACGATGGCGCCGAGGCGGGCGAACCGCTCGGCGGCGGCCTCCCCGATGCCCGAGGAGGCCCCGGTGATCAAAATGCGCTTGCCGGCCAGCTCGATCGGCTTGATCGCGGGCCGGTTGACCAGCACCTGCGGC
Source organism: Mycobacterium sp. TH-M103 (assembly GCF_057473785.1). Classification (NCBI taxonomy): domain Bacteria; kingdom Bacillati; phylum Actinomycetota; class Actinomycetes; order Mycobacteriales; family Mycobacteriaceae; genus Mycobacterium; species Mycobacterium sp. TH-M103. The sequence goes on along the minus strand of NZ_JBYCLG010000341.1, from coordinate 2,119 downwards.
GCGGCGGGCGGCCGCATGGTCGCCAGCACGAGCTGGTCGGTGAGGCGGCGAAGCGGGCTTTTACTCATCGTGGGGAGTGTAGGCGGCGCCCGCCGGCCCGCTCAGAAGTAGCGCGGGAACGGGCTCCAGTCCGGGGGGCGCTTTTGCAGGAACGCGTCGCGGCCCTCGACGGCCTCGTCGGTCATGTACGCCAGCCGCGTGGCCTCGCCGGCGAACAGCTGCTGGCCCACCAGCCCGTCGTCGAGCAGGTTGAACGCGAACTTCAACATACGTTGGGCCTGCGGCGATTTCGCGTTGATCTCGGCCGCCCACTGCACCGCCACGCGTTCGAGTTCGGCATGGTCGACGACCTCGTTGACCGCGCCCATGTGGTGCATCTGCTCGGCGGTGTACGTGCGGCCCAGGAAAAAAATCTCGCGGGCGAACTTCTGGCCCACCTGGCGCGCCAGGTAGGCGCTGCCGTAGCCGCCGTCGAAACTGCCGACGTCGGCGTCGGTCTGCTTGAAACGGGCGTGCTCGCGGCTGGCCAGGGTGAGGTCGCAGACCACGTGCAGGCTGTGCCCGCCGCCGGCCGCCCAGCCGTTGACCAGGCAGATCACCACCTTGGGCATGAACCGGATCAGCCGCTGCACCTCGAGGATGTGCAACCTGCCCGCGCGGGCCGCGTCAATGGTTTCAGCGGTGTCCCCGCTCGCGTACTGGTAGCCGGATCGCCCGCGGATGCGCTGGTCGCCGCCCGAGCAGAAGGCCCAGCCGCCGTCCTTCGGGGACGGGCCGTTGCCCGTCAGCAGCACCACGCCGACGTCCGGCGACATCCGGGCGTGGTCGAGCGCGCGGTAGAGCTCGTCGACGGTGTGCGGCCGGAACGCGTTGCGCACCTCGGGCCGGTTGAACGCCACCCGCACGGTGGCGTCGGTGACGTGGCGGTGATAGGTGATGTCGGTCAGGTCGCCGAACCCGCTGATCGGGCGCCATGCCGGAGCGTCAAAAGGGTTGCCGTTCATGGTCATAGCGGATCGAGCCGGAAGACGGCGCAGCGCCCGGCGAGCGCCTCGAACTCCTCGGGGCGCCCGTCGGTGACCAACCCGGAGCGCTTCATGAAACCGACACCGGTGGGCACCTCCGTGGGGAAGGCCCGCAGCACCGGTCTGGCGTCCTCGGCGGGCAGCTCGACCATCCGGACCCGCTCGCTGCGGCGGCCACGCTCGAGGGTGGCTTCGCGCGCGGCCCGGGCGTTGCGAACCCAGTCGGCGCCGGGGAAGCCGCCGACGACGTAGCGTTTGCCGTCCAGCGTCATCGGGGTGACCGGCGTCGAACGCGGGGCCCCGGTCTTGCGGCCCGGGACGGTCAGCACGACCGGGCTCTCCCCGCAGAAACTCAGCCCGAGCCGCGACATCGCGATGAAGACCTTGTTCGCCGGCTTGAGCCACCGGGGCGGCTCGAGGGCTTCTGCACCTGCCATGCCTGACACAGTAGTCAGGCGTTCGGCGCCTCCAGGAAGGGTTCGACGCCGTGCGCCCACGGGTCGGACCCCGGAATGGTGAACGGCGTCCAGGCGGGCCACCGCGTCCGCGCCCAGGGTGATGGCCCCGGCGCCGGGGACGGGAGCCTGCGTCCCGACGTGGCCGCCGACGACGTGATGTCCAGCCTGATCGGCATCTTTTTGGCCAGTGCTTCACCCGAACAGACGGGCCGCATGCTGGACCTCCCGTTGGCCGGGGTCGCCGCCCCGCCCTCCTAGCCGACCGCGCGGTCCGCGCCCTCCCAGAACCGGGCCCGCACGGCCTTCTTGTCCGGCTTGCCCAGCGCGGTCACCGGTACCGACTCGACGACGATCACCTGCTTGGGCGACTGCACCGAGCCCTTGCGCTCCTTGACCGCGGACTGGATCTCGACGGTCACCCGCGCCACCGACTCCTCGTCGGACGGATGGTCGGGCCGCAGCACGATCACCGCGGTGACGGCTTCGCCCCACTTCTCGTCCGGCGTGCCGATCACGCACACCTGCGCAACGGCCGGGTGTTCGGCGACGACGTCCTCGACCTCGCGCGGGAACACGTTGAACCCGCCGGTGACGATCATGTCCTTGACCCGGTCGACGATGAACCAGAAGCCGTCG